>JAPHRL010000326.1 GCA_026195755.1 Kangiella sp.
TGAACGCTGGCGCTATGTCACCGCAAAAGGACGCATTTTTGTGTTGGCGATATCGGTATTTGTCATTCATTGGGCGTTAGTGGCCGTATTCCTGGTTGTGCCCGACAAAATGATTGCCAGTGGTTTCGAGCTGTCGCAGCATTCCTGGATCTATCTCGTAGTGTTGGTGCTATCGATTGCCATCATGCTGCCGATGATGCTTAAGGCGGAAAAGAAGGGATGGCATCGACAGGTGATGCAGGCAGCTTTTTTATTGTTGGCACTATCACTGTTAACTCTACTGACCAGCTGGCAGAGTCTGTGGTTCTGGCTGGTGGTTCTGACCTTATTTTTCGCTGGCTTTAATTTGTTAGAAGCTAAGCTGCCTTCTACGGTTTCCAATCTATTTGGTGCCCAATATCGTGGTACGGCTTTGGGTATTTTCTCGACCAGTCAATTTTTAGGCGCTTTCCTCGGTGGCAGCGTGACTGGTTATTTGCTGCCTACGCTCGGTTTTACGGGTGTTATCTGGCTGAATATAGGCTTGATGGCTATCGCAGGGGTGGCGCTGGGCTGGCTGGGTAAGTTACCCGAAGTGAAGCGCTGGGTATTGGAACTGAATGAGGGTGATACGGCCAAAGCTGTGCAAGAATCCGCATTAAAGCTGGCCGGAGTGATTGAAGCCATTGCGGACGACCATAAAGGCAAGGTATATTTGCGGGTGGACGACTCGACCATCGAGCGTGAAGAATTAGAAAAGTTAGGCCGAATTCAAGCCTAATATATTGATAATTAAAGATTTTAGTAGATTAAAAGACAAAGACAGGAGTAATCAATGGCCAGTCGCGGCATTAACAAAGTCATTTTAGTAGGAAATTTAGGGAAGGATCCGGAAATTCGTTACACACCAGACGGTAGAGCGATTGCCAACCTTACGTTAGCTACTTCTGAGACCTGGAAAGACAAGAATACCGGTCAGCAGCAAGAAAAAACCGAATGGCACCGAATTGTCATCTTCGGAAAATTAGCTGAGATCGCTGGTGAATACCTGAAAAAAGGCTCGCAAGTTTACTTTGAAGGTAAACTCCAGACTCGTAAATGGACCGATCAATCAGGTCAGGACAAATACACCACTGAAGTTGTGATTGATATCAATGGTCAAATGCAAATGCTTGGTGGCCGTAGCGGCGGCGAAGCCTCTTTCGGCGGCAACAATAATCAAAATAACCAAAAACAGAATCAAAACCCACAGCCAGCTCCGGCCATGGATGATGATTTTGATGACGACATTCCGTTCTAGTCAGAAAGCGGTTTTCGTTAAATAATCTAAAGCTTAAACAAAGGAGACATTGATGAGCTATCAACAAACAGAAGAACAGGTCGTTACTCGCGGTGGATTAGGTGATCGCGCAAAATTTATCACCAAAACTTATAACCATTTATTGGGCGCGATTTTTGCGTTTGTCCTGATTAGTGTTTATTTCTATCAATCAGGCATTTCATTAGCCATCGCGGAGTGGGTATTCTCATTCGGTGCAGGCTGGATGGTTTTATTGGGCGGTTTTATCGCTGCTTCCTGGGCGGCAACTCATATCGCTCATACCTCACAATCGAAAGTCACTCAATACTCAAGCTTGGGCGGATTTATCATTGCTGAAGCGATTATTTTCGCTCCTCTGCTTTTGATTGCTGCAACGTATCACCAAGGCGTCATTAAAAGTGCTGCGATTGTGACATTAGCAGGTTTCGGTTTGCTTACAGCGATTGTGTTTTATACTCGTAAAGATTTTTCATTCTTACGCAGTATCATGTTGTGGGCCGGCGGTATCGCTATTTTAGCGATTATCAGTTCATTTATTTTCGGCTTCCATCTAGGAACATGGTTCAGCGTTGGCATGATTGCACTAGCAGGCGCTTCAATTTTGTATGATACGTCTAACGTATTGCATCATTACCCAGAAGACCGTTATGTTGGTGCTGCACTTCAATTGTTCGCCAGTGTCGCCATGATGTTCTGGTATGTGTTGCGTCTATTTATGGCTAGTAATGACTAGTTGATAAATTGATCAGTAATATAAAAGCGGCTTCGGCCGCTTTTTTTGTGGGCTACAAATAATGATATTCGTAGAAAAAATTCATCACTAACCTACGAATAGTACCTGCTTTATTTTGTAGTGATATAGGATGGGTTAGCATTTATGCGTAACCCATCTAATTGACGAGTGATGGGTTACGGCTGTTGCCTAACCCATCCTATAAATAGTACCTTTCTTTTGTAGGGGCGAGCTGGGCTCGCCCTTTAATTTTATCAATCCTCGCCTTTACCTTCTTTATTCAACTCAGTTTCTTCAATAACCAGCTGCTCTTTAAGCTGCTCAATTTTGTCTTTGGTTTTTTGTTGCTTGGCTTTGATTTTATCTTTTTGATCGCTATCCGAAGAGTCTTTGATTGTTTTAGACATTTCCTCAACGGTTTCTTGCAGTTTTTCAATCTGTTGTCGTGTCTGATCCACTTGCTCGGCTTTATTGGCTTTGTCGAAAATGACGGATTCAGGCTGTCCATTTTTGGATTTGTTTGAGCCGGTGTTTTTTGTTTTTCTTGCTTTGGGGATAAAAGTTTGACTATCCACCATCCGCTGATTTCTAAAGGTTGGAGATACGATTTCAACGCCAGCCTGATGCAGGCTATCAAGGACACAGGCATTGAGCTTTGAGCGACTGGATAACAAAGTATTAATATCGGTTGCTAGGCCATGGACTTTATATACTATAGCGTGGTCGAGGAGCTTTTCGATGTAGACGAATGGTTTTTCCAGCTCCGCTTTTTCTGCAGCATCGATAAGCAGCGGCTCGATAACTTTATGGTCAACATCATAACCAAGCGAAATTTCAGTAGAAATGATAGTGCCATCGCTGTGCATAACGGTGACTGGGTTAGTCGCTAGAAACAAGTTGGGCAGGGTGATCAGATCGCGCTCTCGATCCTGTAATTCGGTATGCAATAGTCCACGCCCGGACACTCGGCCAAACATCCCCTTTACTTCTATGAAATCGCCTAGTCTGAAGTTACGAACCGAGCGAAGCCAGATGCCAGCCATGATATTACCAAGGAAGGTTGCCGAGCTTAATGCAATAGAAGCAGATAGCACGATACCGATAAGGCCAATGATCTGGTTTTTTAAGGTGTCTTTTATAGGTAGAACCAATATAAAGATAATGATCAGAAGCAACATAAAAACAATGTTAGTCAACTGCTTCTGTAACACCACATTAGTATTTTTATTTTTACTTAGAGCAAAAAACTTTTGTAAAAGTTGATAGGCAAAGAAACCGATAATGAGGGTTGCAACTGGCCAGAACAGGCTGGTCCAATCAAAGCCGAGAAAATCTGACATGGTATTCGCTCCTTGGTATTTGTTTCTATCATAATTGTTTACAGGAGTGATGCAAGGAGTGTATGAGTCCCTGACAATGCCTGGTCATGAGTCGCAGCCGGGTAGTCCTATCCTGAAAAATTGATGGTCAGATAAAACCAGTTGTCCGAATTATATGAGTGTACCTGCCACTGATAGATCTGACATATTCGGTTAACGATGTGTAAACCTTGTCCAATACCCTGGCTGTTGTGGCTTTTTACTCCAGGTGTGAGCGGATTTTCCAGACTGCTTGTTGCCACGGGGTTGGCAATACAAAGTTGGTTTCCTTTTAACTGGATATTGAGCAGGTCTTCGCTGGCGTGAGCGAGGCTGTTATCAATGATGTTGTTCAGCAAGATATACAGTAGATTTTTATTTGCCACTAGTCGGTATTCTGACGATACCACCAGTTGTAATTGCAGTTCAGGATGATGTAGCAGTTGCTGGTTGTTGATCAGACAGTGCTCGATTTCTTCCAATAAGCAAAGTGTTTCTGTCTGCATTGACTCCTCTCTGGCAAGTGCCAGCAACACATGGATGGTCTGCTCCATTTGCTGAGCGGATTGTCTAAGCTGCAACAAAGTTTGTTTATCTGGTGGCTGAGTTGTGCTAAGCCGGCTTAGCACCATTTTCAGTACTGTTGCCGGAGTGCGTAGTTCATGGCTTATATCGCGAGTAAAATCAGTCTCACGAGTCAGAGCAGTTTGCAGTTGCTTAACATTGCTTTGGATCGCGTGTGCCAGATAACCTATTTCATTATTTGGTAAAGAATCTTTCAGAGTTAATGGCTCACCTGGACTATGTTTCTTTACATTGGTCGTAATGTATTCCAATGGTTGGATGATTTGACGGCTTAAATAGCGTGATAACGCAAACGCCAGTAGCAGCACTGTTACCAGAGCCAGTAACAGCCATGGAATAAGCCTTGGTAAGTAGTCACGAGTTACCTCAAAAGCTGTTACGTCCGCAGCAAGTATCCACTGATCAGAGCCAAGTGTAATCGGTAGTAAGTGTAGAGTTCCTTGGCTGCCATTTGGAAACTCAACACGGTTTGGTGATAACTGGTGTAGCTGTTGCACTTTCTCGGGAAGTGACTCCCAGCCGGGATGCAGTGCCATAAAAGGTTGGCGAGGGGAGGCGATTTCACCAGTGTCGTTGTAATGTTGCTCAATAAATTGTGCTTCAGATGAGACCAGCCGGTTAAACACATTATCTTCTACTATCCAAGCGTAGCTAATCATTAGAAGTATGAAGCACAGTGCCAGTAGAAGTGAAAACACAACTATGCTCTTTTGGAGTGTGGCTTTCAGACTACTGTTCTCAAACATGATTACTCGATTACCTCTAGTTTAAAGCCGATACCGTGTAATGTTGATAACATGGGCTTAGTAAAAGGTTTATCCAAAGCTTGGCGTAAGGTGTAAATATGTGAGCGTACAACATCGCTATCAGGAGCATCTTCACCCCATATTTTGTTGATAAGCTGCTGGCGGCTGACTGCATTTGGATAGGCATGAACCAGTAGCATTAGAATCGTAAAGTCGGTACTGCTGAGCTTTAATGTTTGTCCCTCTCGCTGCGCTAGCTGTTGTTTTTCATTGACAATGAGATCGCCGATTTGAATGGATTGTGATTGATGCAGTTGATGTCGTCGTGCCAAGGCCTGACAACGCAACAATAACTCTGTTAAATCAAATGGTTTAGTTAAGTAGTCATCTGCGCCAGCATCAAATCCGAGGCTTTTATCAGCAATACTGTCGCGGGCTGTAAGCATTAACACCGCTGGTGTTGGATCGCATTGTTGTTTTAGTGTTTTGCAGACCGCTACACCATTAATGTCGGGTAGCATCACATCCAGAACTATAACATCGTATTGTTGCTGCATGGCCAAGTGCAATCCCAGACTGCCAGTAGCTGCATAATCAACCTGCACCCCCTGGTCAGTGAGGAAATCGCAGATTTCCTGGCCAATCTGCTGCGTATCTTCAATTAATAATATGGACAACACTGCCATGCTTAATATTCTCTTTGCGAATTGGGTGTACCGTCAGCGAATATATTTTTAAAGCTACTCGGTTTCGGCAAGCATCTCATCTATGCTTTTTAACACGTGCTCTAGTAGGGTGTCGACTCCGTTCTGCTGATCCTGCAAAGTGTAATCTACAACTAAGTCGGGCTCTACCGCAGTGGTTTCTATATTGCCACTGGGTCTTACCAGCAACCTGGTTGCGACATAGGCTCTAAGTTGTGAATGCGGCAAGTTAAATAAATTACCTTGAGCGCTCTGGTTAGCAAATCCGCCAGTAGGCTGTCCAGCAAGAAGACCGAACTGGCTATCTTGAACAGTTGTCGCAAACACGATAGCTGCCGAATAACTCACCGGACCAATCAAGACTACGACTTTGCCATCAAAATGCTGATCAGTATCTATTGGCTCTACATATTCATTCCAGTCTTTAGTCACCATATCGCCAGGTTGACCTTTGTACCCAAACAATCCTCTATTATCTTGGTTAAGCTTTTCCGTGACCTTGGAAACCAGTCGAAAGGGCTTATCAGCTATGTAGCGAGCAAGTTCTGTGGCGGTATCAGTATTGCCACCGGTGTTATTACGAATATCGATAATCAAGGCTTTTACCTGTTCCGCTTGTATGCGGCTAAAAGTATTATCGAGCTTTGTAGCAAACTCACTGGGTTCAACGTCAAAGCTGTCAACATTCAAGTAACCAACATCAGAGATCAGTCGCTTATATGCCAGGTTATGAGAATTGTGCTGTGGCTCAGCATCAGCAGGCTGCCAAGACTGGTTGCTGTCTATGTGTAACGTCTGGCGCTGCCCCTGATATGATACCTCAACTTCGAACTGTCCAATAAAACCATATACTGCCCATAGCATTTGCGAAAATCGCTCTGCAACAAAAGCCTCACGTAAGCCTTGGGTTTCACCGCCTACATAGTGTTGGGCTTCAGAAAAAATCTTCGAAATTTCTAAGCCATTAATACTGATAATTTGGCTTCCGGCATAGAGTTTCTGATTTTCTGAGGCATATTGAACAGGTACGAAGACACCATTTTTTGTCAAATCTATCGAGAAAGGAAAAGGCTTCTCACCACTCTTTTGTAGGTAGTTCAGTTCCTGATATGGCCAAATTAAAAAACTGTGCCCATCCTGAAACACATGGGACAGTCTGCCGATATAACGGAAAAACTCTTTACGCGTCATGGGAGTCTTGATGTTGGCTTTTAATTCTTCTACCAGTAAGTCGAGTTTCACTTCATCAGCATAACCAGAAAAATTAGGGTGTCTTTGTTTTACACCGGAAATAAAAGCATCAATATCCTGATGCAAAAGCTCTGGTGCAATTTTTTCCTGCATTAAAGCCGGATCATCAAGCTCTGGGAAAATGTCTAGATGACTACTTGAACATCCGACGAGAAACAATAAGCAACTCACTAAAAAAG
Organism: Kangiella sp.; assembly: GCA_026195755.1. GTDB lineage: Bacteria > Pseudomonadota > Gammaproteobacteria > Enterobacterales > Kangiellaceae > Kangiella. The sequence continues at coordinate 6,857 of JAPHRL010000326.1, forward strand.
AAATGGTTTTCATAATATGGCTCCTATGTATTGAAGCTAATGTTAACAGGCTGTTTGTGAAGGTTTTGTCGGGTGTAGTGCTTTGAGAGCTTGACAATATCCCGACATTCTCACTGCTAACATACAGTCATCAAATAACAGGAGTATCACGATGAAATTATTTACATATTTGTTTGCTGTAGTGTTGTTTTCCAGCCAGGCTGCACTTGCCGAAGAGAAGCGAGTGCTGATGCTGATTTCGGGTTTTGGAACAGAAGACAATCCTGAACTTAGCTATGATCTGGAAGAGTTGGCACAGTCTTATCTGGTGCTACACGATAACGGTGTACAACTGGATATTGCCAGCCCGAAGGGCGGTGCTGTGTTAGTAAAGAACAATAAAGATTCGCTGGCTTATATTCAGCGCTTTAAAGCTTTGGCTACAGAAAAGTTAGCAAATACTCTGGCAACAGAGGATATTGATATTGAGCAGTATGACGGTGTATTTATTGTTGGCGGTGCTGGTGCCATGCTGGATTTGCCTGTTCATGAACCAACTCAGGCTTTATTAACTTCAGCGGTAATAAACGATCTGGTGATCACGGCGGTTTGTCACGGGCCAGCGGCAATTGCCGATATAAAAATGCCAGATGGTAGTTACTTTGTTGCCGGTAAACAGGTAAATGGTTTCACCAATATTGAAGAGCACGCCTTTAGTGGTGAACATCTGGCACAGTTTCCTTTTCTACTACAAGACCGCCTGGTTAAGAATGGCGCACGCTTTGTTCACAATGCTCCGATGCTTCCCTATGTAGCAGTTGATGGGAAATTGATTACCGCTCAAAATCCGGGCTCTGTTGCTAAAGCAGCTGAAGCCATGGTGTTGGCTATGAGTTTACCTATTGTTCAACGCACTCCCTTTGTGGATGAAAATACTTTAGCCTTGTTGTCCCAAGCACGTCAAAATGGTCCGGTCCTGATTGATCTGGCAATGCAAAATCCCGATCACGATATCGATGTAAACTACCTGGCACTGTATGGTTTCTATGCTTACCGTTTAGCGGATGATGCAGATAAAACTCGAGAGTTGGCCATCATGAATACTATTGGCAATCATTTCTCACATCCTGAGTTTGATGGCCAGCTAATACTAAACTTGATGGAACAAGGACAGTTAAAGCAAGCAAAAGAAGCATACTCTGATTTTGTAAAGCGTTATCCTGATCATGATTATGTCAGTGAGCTAAAAACTAAATTAATGCTGTAATTTAAATAATTGTGCGCCAGCGGTTCGCTGGCGTTATTACTTCAGAATCAAGTAGAGAGCTCAACAGGTATGCATTATAGGCAAGTAACAACATTCCTTTTGAAGAGGATATATATCCCATCGATTATTCATAATTTAGCTTCTTTTGGGAGTTATATTTTAATAATGGCTCTATTCGCTTCGAGTTTAGCAAAGGGTAATCGAAAGCAAGAAGTTGTTGAGTCAGCTATCATCAAAAAGGAACTGCAAATCTAAATTTTATACAGCTTTTATCGGAACAAACGCCCGAAAGCTTAGTGTGGTCAGATGAGGTTATGGAAGACCAAAGCCATATCAGTAACTATTACATCAGCTTTTTTAACGGCATTATCAGGGTATTTAAAGACTGAAAGGCAGTGTTTAAAGCTTCATTGGCCAGGTCTTTACAACCAGCTGAATCATCATTCAAAGCCAATAGTGGCTTCTTTAGCAGCAAATTGTTTCGGGGTTTGCCCGGTTTTCATCTTGAAAGCTTTATAAAATGAAGACTTTGCATTGAAGCCTGACGCGAATGCAACGTCTAAGATAGGCAGTTTGTTCTGCCTGATTAGTTGCTTGCTATACTCAATTCGATGGCCATTCACATAATCAAAAAACGAGCTGTTTAGTTTTTGATTCAGTGCTTGCGAGACATAATTAGGTTTTTCTGCTATCTCAGCTGCCAGTAGTTTAAGCGATAAATCCGGGTTTAAGTACAATGACTTAGCTTTCATAACTTGTTCGATTTTGTCAGCAATTTTTTCAGAACGCTGCTCATCAAGCCCTGAACGGGAATACTTCGCTGGCATCTCCTTCAATGTTCTTAACGCAGCAATATCATCAAGGTCCTCTTTTTGCAGGTATCGTTCATTGAAGCCAGGCTTTTGCCGCAAGCCCCAAAACGAAATTAACCAAAGAAGTACAAAGTAACCTACCAATAGCGTGTTTGTTAATACATCATCAGCTTTACCCGAGAAGCTCAATAAAAGTGTGAAGAAAGCGAGTATCCAAACAACGGATATTCCTGAAATGACAAAAAGTAGCCATCCCATTTCTCGCTTGTCGTTAGAGGCAAACAATTGCTTAAGTTCTCTGCGATAAGTAAGCAAACGTCGGATTATCAAGTAAATATAAATCGATGACTGAATTATCCAAATCAACATAAAGGCGAAAGTGGACATTGCCAGTAATTCCGCTGTTTGCGAAAGAGGTTGCTCTGTCCCATGCATCAGCTCAACCAGGTATTGAGAGGGCGTAAATATCAGCACCAAGGCATATAACAAAGCAAGTGCAGGCAACACAAAGTGTAAATATCGATTTTGTTTGATATGCCACTCTGTGGGTGAACATATGCCTTTTACATAAAACCACAGACATATTGGCTGACAGATGTAGCTGGGGATAACTATCGCAAGACTATAAAGTCCAATATTAGGTACAGCTTGTGTCAAAATTGGCAGGGCGTTTGCGCATGATGTGAACATCAGAAAGAGCGCTAACATAATATAGGCTTGACTGATTTCTCTTCTTGCAACGAGCATAGGGACCACAATGCTAACGAGTCCCAGAGTGCCAGCGAATACGTAGTTTGCAAAATAGGTTTGCATTTATGGTTTACCTTAGTAAATGTTTGCTCAAAAAGTCCTAGCCGTCATGCACGGTCGATAGCAATGCAAGAACACGCCAACCTTCATGCCTTCCACAAATTAATGTTAAAGGATAAGGCAAAAAGATGAGGTCGGCCAACTATGTTACCGGAGTAGCAGCGCTAGTGCTGTCGTTTATTTACATCTCTGCATTCGTGTACTACGGCGCGTATTGGAGTTTTCCCCATGAGAGTGACGCTCAAACCAAGATGGTGTTCATTACGCAGCATCAGAGCATAACATCGGTTTTTCTGTTTATTAGCTACATACTTTTTGGTTTGGTTTTATCGATGCTAGTCGCTGGCACGTCGCGCATACTGGGGAAAACTAGCGAAATGCTAAAGTCTGTAACAACCGCTTTTGGATATTTATGGGTAGGTTTGGTGATCGCAAGCGGCATGATAGCAATTAGTGGCATCACCTATGCTATTGATATAGCCCACACTGATGCTCAAAAAGCATTTGATGCTTGGACCATGCTAATGACAGTTGCACAAAGTATTGGGGGAGATAATGAGATTGTTGGGGCGGTATGGGTAATACTTGTCAGCGTTCTCGCGCTAAGAGCAGACGTTTTTTCTAAAAAGCTGAATTACTTAGGTATTGCAGTTGGTTTGGCTGGAGTCGCCACAGTTACTCCTCTTCTTATTTTCAAAGAGCTTTTTGGGGTCTCACAAATCATTTGGTTTTTTTGGCTGGGGGTGTGCTTTTTGCGACAGGTCTCCGATGATGATGACAGCTTGACAAATTCACGACGATCTCCCTGTTAGCATCCAGTGACTAGATGACAGGAATAGAACTAATGAAACCACTGACTTACCTGATTACCGGCTGTCTGATATTGGGGCTGGTACCATTTGCAGCTACCAGAGCTGAAAGTAATGTTGTAGCAAATACCTCAACGTCCGACATAAAAGCGACCATTATCAATAAGCTAGTTGTGGCCTACGGTGGCCCCGCACTGCTTAACGCTGACAGCATTAAAGTCGTTGATTACAACAAAAGCCCCTGGCCAGGTGAGGGTGAAACGCCTGATGTGCCTGAACTATGGCGTATCAATGAAGAGTTAACCATCGACTATAAAAACCAGCGCAAGAGTTTGCTATCGTATCGGGTGCCACGAACCACGTTGGATCTGGAAAAATGGATTCAGCAAGGTGACAGTACCATTATGTATGACATTCTGCATGAAAAATACTCAGTGGAAAAATGGGCAAACTTTGAACGCTTAGGGAGTTCGCTGGAACGTAGTAGCGATACGCTTCAGGCTAAACGTTTAGCGGGTTTAGTGTCAGAAGTACAATATAGTGGTGATGAATTCTATCGTGGCCGGTTGCAGCAAAAGTTAATGCTTAAACATGCATCTGGTGAGCGTTATACCTACTTTGTCGATAAGACTTCCGGGCTGATACACAAGATAATGCGCCAGCGCCCGCGTGCAGGTGACATGCTTTATGTTTTTTCCAATCACCAGACGACTGGAGAGCTGGCCTTTGCCCGTGATATGAATTTCTTTGTTAATGGCCAGCTGCGTCTGAGCTCAGTGCATCGTGATCTTGAGCTTAATCCTGATCTGACTAGGGCCTTTAGTGGCTTTGATGATTTTACACCTTGGGGTGAAACTATTAATAACCCGGGGTTAACAGCAAAAAAACTGACAGATAATGTCTATCAGGCCGGAGCTGGCCGCGCGCTAACAGTATTTATTGAGCAAGCCGATTATTACATCGCCATGGGGGCAGCAGATGCAATAGTGGAAAATTTTGCAGCGATTAAACAAATGTCAAAGCATGATAAGCCACTCAAGTACTTTGTGGTAACCCATCATCATAATGCTAACGTGAGAGGCTTGGACAATGCGCTGTCGCTGGGTGCAATGCTGGTAGTTGCCGAGTCGCATCAGGAAACTATCTTGAAGCATGTCAGTGACGCATTGGTTGCGAAAAAGCTACTGGTAGTGCCACCGCGGGAATCATTCACGCTGGGTGACGTAACACTGTTTGATATAGCTACAGCGCATTCACGACACTATCTGCTAGCTTATTTGCCGGCTGCAAAAATGGTGTTAGCAGAAGACCACTATGTGACCGAGTTAAAAACGGCCAAGCCGCGGGTTTATCACGATATGGTGCGTTTTGCCAAAGCTCTGGATGAACTCGAATTAGATGTTGCAACCTTGGTTGATATCCGTGGCTGGCGACAATTTACGATGGAAGAGTTCAGGGAGTGGACCTCTGACTTTGCGCCGAAATCCTGCCCGGCAGGCTACAGCATCTGTGCAAATGGTTAACGGCAGTATGATGTGACGGGCATAGACAGACATCATTAATCCAGCAGTACCGCAATGGCACTAGAGGGCAGAATTTTTACTCCAGATATCAGCCGGCGGAAAGACTGATATCACTAACTAAGCAGAAACGGTAATTATATTATGGCGCTGACATCCATGATTTTTAATCCACTTAACGCCTTAATCCTCTCACTAGCGGCAAGTTCTGTGGTGGCCTCTGCAGAGCCTATCGTACCGCCAATGGTAAATATTCCCGCTGGTGAGTTTTTAATGCCAAGTTTCAGTCGCCCTCAATAATTCTGCTAGGATAAAAATTTCAGACAATAAAAAAGGGCGCATTGCGCGCCCTTAATCATGAAACTAAATGTTTCTGGTTTTGCTTAGAATACGTACTGGAAACGTACTGCTAATGCATCACCATCTTTATCAATGCCGCCTTCAGTCATGTCAGCAGAAACATAGTTTAAGCCGATGCGAACAGCTGCACTTGCATAGTAGTTCAAACCTACTGTGAAAGCTTCAGCTTCGTCTGTACCTGGCTCGTAGCTACTGAAACGACCAAATACTTCCCATGCACCTGCGTCACCTTTTGGCTTAACGCGCTTGAATACGCCTTTGCTGTAGGGACGTGATTCGCCAGTAAGGATGTAGCCAACTTGTGCATAATAGCCTTCGATATCTGTATCCGCAGTCCAGCTACCACCATCAACTTCACCATCGAAGTATTCAGCTTGTGCGTGGAATGGACCAGTTGAGTATGCTAACTCAAGGTTATAAGCCATGATGCTTTCACCAAGAATAGAACCAGAACCGACTTTCTCATCTGCGGTGTGGATTTCTAAACGCTGGTCAGCTTCACCGTAAGTGTTGCCAGCTAGACGGCTTTGCGTATAGCCAAAACCTAAGTGGAATACTTCGTCTTTAGAAACAACTGGGGCAAAAGTCACGCGTCCTGTGAAAGCTGTTGCAATATTGCCGCCTTCGTCACCACGGTCATACACACCGAATTTCCAGCTGAAGTCATCGGATGCATTACCTAAAGACGCACCATAGTTTTTACCTGGCGCTAACGCATTGATAATCATCGTGCGCTCAATAGCAGTGATGTCTTTAGATGAAGTGTTTTCTTCTAAGCCGAAAGGCTCTTTGTGTTTACCTAACGTTAGGTCAGCACTTTCCCAGCCTGTGTATTTGATGTAAGCATCTTCAAGGTTGGCTTCGCTATCTGCGTCATTAAAGTTGGCCTGAACTTTAGCGGACCAGTCTTTAGCAATTTTGCCAGAAACAAAGATACGAGCACGGCGTAGTTCAGAGTCTGAACCTGAGTCATCGGTGCCGCTGAATGCTTCACCATCAAACATGTCGATGTCATATTGCAAACGACCGCCAACTGATAGGCTTACGTCACCAGTCTCCACTTTAAAGCCACTACCAGCTTTAGCAGAAGATTCGCCTTCGGCAAATGCCGGGGCAGAGATTACAGTAGCTACTGCTACAGCGATTAGTTTTAATTTCATTGTCTTCTCCAATAATGGGGTTTAATTAATTGACGCTGGCAATTTTACGGAGATTTTATGACATTTCCATGACAGAAAAGCGAAGGGTTTGTGAAACTCTTTCTTGTCATGAAACTTCTTACAAATTACTTGCTCATCATACTATTGACATTGCACTGTCACATTAGGGTCCCCGCCTCCTAAGAACCTTAATATAACTGTAACAATTCATCTCTATACTAACCTACATCAATTATTGGTTAATTAGTCATGAATACATCAGTTAAAGAGACCACGCGTAAACTACTGGATGAACAAACCCGTAGCGGCAAACATAAGCGCAGAAAAATCAATGACTTAATAGCTCGCTATAGCATTGGGCTGGGTGGGCTTTCCGTGATTGGCGCGGTTGGCCTGATCTGCTTCTACCTGTTTTGGGTGGTTTTTCCGATTTTTAAGCCCGCCAGCGTTGAATTACAGCAAGATTATAGCTGGCAACAGTCTGAGCCACAGTATATGGCGGTAGAAGAGTATGGGGAAATTGCTTTTTCTATCAGTAAGGGTGGCGATCTGGGTTTTTTCAGCGTTGAAGATGGTAAGAATATTTCCAAAGCCCGTTTTTCACATGATGCACAGCCAACAGCGTTCGCTGAATTAGACCTAAAAGGCTTGATGGCTGCTGGTTTTGCTGATGGTAGCTTTCAACTTTTCTCGCACCAGTACAAAATCACTTATCCGAA
>JAPHRL010000256.1 GCA_026195755.1 Kangiella sp.
GATGATTGGGATATTGTGCATAAACGTAAGGATCTTCCTCCTGAAGTATGGCAGTTCATTAAGGACAAAGGGTTCTTAGGAATGATTATTCCTAAAGAATACGGCGGTAAAGGTTTTTCAGCATTGGCGCACTCGACGATTGTAACCAAAATTGCAACGCGCAGCGGTAGTGCGGCAGTAACGGTGATGGTGCCTAACTCATTAGGGCCTGGTGAACTGCTACTGCATTACGGTACCCAGGAACAAAAAGATCATTACCTGCCTCGTCTGGCTAAAGGCGACGAAATCCCCTGTTTTGCTTTGACTTCTCCGGTTGCCGGTTCTGATGCTGGCGCTATTCCGGATAAAGGTATTGTCTGCAAGGGTAAATACAATGGTAAAGAAGTTTTAGGTATCAAGCTGACTTGGAACAAACGTTACATTACTTTAGCGCCTGTGGCGACGATTGTTGGTTTGGCGTTTAAACTTTACGATCCCGACAATTTAATTGGTGATAAAGAAGATTACGGTATTACCTGTGCATTGATTCCGGCTGATCATCCTGGTGTTGAAATTGGTCAACGTCACCTGCCGATGAATCAAGCATTCATGAACGGTACGACAACTGGTAAGGATGTTTTCATTCCGATGGAAATGCTGATTGGCGGTCAAGAGTATGCCGGTCAAGGTTGGAGAATGTTGATGGAAAGCTTGGCGGCGGGGCGTTCGATATCGTTGCCGGCCATGGGGACTGCAGTAGCGAAGTTAGCTTACCGTATGACTGGAGCTTATTCGTTGGTGCGTGAACAGTTCAAAACGCCCATTGGTCGTTTCGAAGGTGTCGAAGAAGCCATGGCTCGTATTGCGGGGCTTGCTTACCGAACCGAGGCAAGTCGCGTCATGACTGCTGGTGCGGTTGATTTAGGTATCAAACCATCAGTGGTGTCTGCTATTGCAAAGTATCACATGACTGAAATGGGTCGTGAGATTATGAATCACTCAATGGATATTCATGGTGGTCGCGCCATTATTATGGGCGAACGCAACTATCTGGCTAATGGTTATATGAGTCAGCCTATCGGTATTACCGTCGAAGGTGCCAATATTCTGACACGGAACCTGATGATCTTTGGTCAAGGCGCGATTCGTTGCCACCCTTATGTGTTGCGTGAAATGATGGCGGCACAGCTGGAAGATACCGAAGAGGGGGTTAAACGCTTTGATAGTTTATTGTTCCGTCATATTGGCTATGGTGTTAGTAATTTTGCTCGTACTTTTGCCCTAGGGTTGAGTGCTGCAAAATTTGCTAAAAAGCCTGTTGGCGGTCAAACAGGAAAATATTATCAGCATTTAACGCGTATGAGTTCAGCGCTAGCGTTAACTTCTGATATCGCCATGGGTATTTTAGGTGGCGATTTAAAACGTAAAGAACGCTTATCCGCAAGATTGGCAGATGTATTAAGCCACCTTTATATGTGTTCTGCGGTCTTAAAGTATTATCAAGACAATGACCGTCCACTAGCTGACCTTCCTTATGTGCAGTGGAATCTTGAGTATGGTTTATTCAAAGCTCAGGAAGCCTTCTATGAGTTCTATGAGAACTTCCCAATTAAAGCGGTAGGAAAAATGTTGCGGTTTATTGCTTTCCCATATGGCAAAAGTTATCACATGCCATCGGATAAGTTGGAGCAGGATATTGTTAAGCCGATGATGCAAGACTGTGAAATTCGAGACCGCATTACACAATATGCTTATGTGGGGAAAACAGCGGATGATGTCACAGGTCGTGTTGAGCTGGCATTCCTGAAGGTATTGGCAGCTGACGAAGTGCGACGCAAGCTGCGCAAAGCCATGAAAGCCGGTGATTTGGATAAACACGCCACCAACATGGAGCGCATTGAGCAGGCCATTGAAAAGGGCATTATTAATCAGGAAGAGCAGCAAATCCTGGTGGATGCCGAAGAAGCCCGCATGGATGTGATTCAGGTGGATGATTATTCACACCAAGAAATTTCTGGTGTGGTTGAAGACAAGCCTAAGAAGAAAAAGAGTAAATCAAGCTAGTTGTTAGTTTGACTTGAAGAAGCGGGGCATAGTCCCTGCTTTTTTTATGCTTGATGTTTATCAAGAGTCTATGAAGTGATAGAGAAAAAGTTGGTCGAACCTGTCATCAAACCTTATCTTAGCCTCTTAATATTTGGTATCCTTAGGGGATGAATAGAGTTGGCCTGCCAGCCGGTGATGCTGACTTAGGCCTTATTGGAGTAGATAATATATGAGTCAGAAAGATAAATTAGTGATTTTCGATACCACTTTGCGTGATGGCGAGCAGAGCCCTGGCGCGTCGATGGACAAAGAAGAAAAACTGGAAATCGCTAAACAATTAGAATTAATGAAAGTTGACGTTATTGAAGCCGGTTTTGCGATTGCAAGCCCGGGAGATTTCGAAGCGGTTAAATTGGTTGCTGATAACATCAAAGATAGCACTATCTGTTCGCTATCTCGCGCTATGGAAAAAGACATCCAGGCTGCGGGTGATGCGCTTAAAGGGGCCAATTCTGGTCGTATTCATACCTTTATTGCTACCTCTCCTTTGCATATGAAGCATAAGTTGCAAATGGAGCCTGAGCAGGTGATTGAGCATGCAGTGAGATCGGTTAAATTTGCACGTGGTTTGTGTGATGATGTTGAGTTCTCCTGTGAAGATGCTGGTCGTTCCGAGCTGGACTTTATGTGCAAGATTATTGAGCAAGTGATAGATGCTGGCGCTCGCACTATCAATATTCCTGATACGGTAGGTTATAACCTGCCGGATCAGTACGCTAACACCATTCAGCAATTGATTCAGCGTATTCCAAATTCTGATAAAGCCATTTTCTCGGTCCATTGTCATAACGATCTGGGCCTTGCTGTTGCCAACTCTCTGGCTGCGGTTCAAAAAGGCGCGCGTCAGGTTGAGTGTACAATTAATGGCTTAGGTGAGCGTGCCGGTAATGCTTCTTTAGAAGAAGTGGTTATGGCGATTAAGACGCGTCCTGATTATTTTGATGTTGAAGTGGATATCGATACACGCCACATTGTGCCTACTTCACAGTTGGTTTCTAAAATCACCGGCTTTGCGGTGCAACCGAACAAAGCGATTGTCGGTGATAACGCCTTTGCACACGAATCTGGCATCCATCAGGATGGCGTACTCAAACATCGTGAAACTTATGAAATCATGCGCGCTGAAGATGTGGGCTGGGCTAACAACCGCATGGTTCTGGGTAAGCACTCCGGCCGTAATGCTTTCAAAAGTCATTTAGCGCAATTAGGCGTACAGTTTGATAATAATGATGATTTACATGATGCTTTTGTCGCTTTCAAAAAGCTGGCTGATAAAAAACATGACATTCTTGATGAAGATTTGTTATCGATTGTTAAACGATAACAATAAGTGTTGTTAATAATGTCTACCTGGAATCGTTCGTATCTTGAAGCTATCGGCTTACCTGTCTGGGTTTCCAGGCAGGTGCCTGTAGCTGATATCATTTGTGAGCAGGTTGATGCGGAAGCTAAAGAAAAAGCTCAAGCAGAGCAAACATCACTCCTCAGTTTTATTTCAGTGGAAGTTAGCACACAAGCTGAAGTCTATATATTAATAACATCTGAGCAAAATTTAAAACAGGCTCAGAGTAATTTTCAGTCGCTTAAGCAAGCATGGAAGCAATGGCAAGCTACTGAGTTTCCGCTAGCTTTAGCGCAATTAGTTGAGCAAGCTAACGCGACCGCAGAGGCTGAATCAATCGATAATTTAACCGGTAAAAAAGTTCTACTTTCAACAACAGGCTCCATCAAGTTGGCAGACCTTAGTGTTGAGAAGGCCCCAAGCCTGGATTGGCAATGTACCGATGACAAGAAATCCTGGTGGCAGCTACTACAGAGGCTTGCTGAGTAGTGACACACTTGCAATGCTTGGCATCATTTCCCTTCTAATTGATAAACTAAAAGCAAACATAGATGTTTTTCCCTGATAATGAATATCATGTCCGTCAGCTAACTAAAGCTGATCTGGAACAAGTTTGCGCAATTGAAAAAAAAGCTTATAGCATCCCCTGGGCAGATAAGATCCATGCCGATTGTGTTGAGTCAGGTTATCCTAGTCTGGTATTAGAACAGGGTGGTGCGATAATGGGGTACGCCATTTTCAATTATTTATATGACGAATGTCATTTGATGAATATCGTTACTGATCCAAACTTTCAAGGGCTTGGCGTTGCTTCTCAACTAATCGAGGAAATGTACAATTACGCAAAACAATCTGGGATGGTGAAAGTTATCCTTGAGGTACGTGATTCGAATCTGGTCGCTATTGAGTTTTATCATAAGCAGGGTTTTGCAGAAATTGGCTTACGTAAGAATTACTATAAAACGCTTAAAGGAAAAGAAGACGCATTGGTTATGGAGAGGCCACTTTAGGTCGCTAGCAGCTCATCAGATTCTTGCGGTTCTTTAGGTTGTAAAAATGTTTCGAATTGTTGTGCGGTAAGTGGACGACTATACCAGTAACCTTGAATTTCTTCACACCCTTTATTTCGTAACAATTCCAGTTGTTCTTGTGTTTCGACCCCTTCAGCAATCGTTGTTTTATGCAGACTATGCGCCATTTGAATAATTGCTGTAACGATTGCCTGGTCATCAATGTCAGCAACAATATCTTTAATAAACGATTGGTCAATTTTGAGTTTGTTGACTGCAAACCGCTTGAGGTAGCTCATTGATGAGTAACCCGTTCCGAAGTCATCGATAGAAACTTTAAAACCTGCATGACTTAATGCATCAATTGTTTTACCGGCAGCTTCGGGATCTTTTAATGCTACGGCTTCAGTAAGTTCAATCTCAATATTACGGGGAGTGACGCCAGAGTTGTGTACTAAGTTTGTAATTTTATCGACTAAGTCGGGTTGATGAAACTGTAATGCAGATATATTTACTGCAACCGTAAAAGCTGAGAAGCCTTTTGCTAGCCATTCTTTTTGTTGTTGAGCAACTTGTTTAATAACCCAGTCTCCAATCTGCACAATCATACCGTTCTGCTCAGCCAAAGGAATAAATTCACCCGGTGAGATAGCTCCCCACTCAGGGTGCTCCCAGCGTAGTAAGGCTTCAGCACCAACCATTGAGTTGTCATCTAAATTCATTTGTGGCTGATAAACCAAATGGAACTGGTTATTGGTTAAAGCCTCTTTTAATGCCGCAGATAGTTGTAGAGAGCGTAGTGAGTGTTCCTGCATCTCTTGGGCAAAGAATCTGAACGTATTACGGCCATCATGTTTGGCGCGATACATCGCAGTCTCTGCACAAATAATTAACTTATCTGCACTTTTTCCATCATTGGGTGAGATAGCTAGACCAATGGAGGCGCTGACCGAGAATATATGAGAATTGAATTTGATTTTGCGTTGAACGACTTCCAGTATATTTTTTGCAGTAA
>JAPHRL010000104.1 GCA_026195755.1 Kangiella sp.
AGTATTAATGGTTCTAACCTCACATGATAAGCTCGGCGATACTGGCAACAAAACAGGCTTTTGGTTAGAAGAATTCGCAGCCCCTTACTATACGCTAAAAGACGCAGGCGTTGATATTACACTCGCTTCGCCCAAAGGTGGTCAACCTCCTCTCGATCCTAAGAGTGATGAGCCAGACGCTCAAACTGGAGCAACTGAAAGGTTCAAAACAGACCAGCAAGCTCAACAACAATTAGCTGACACAACTAAATTGTCAGAGATTTCTGCAGATAATTATGATGCTGTCTTTTATCCAGGAGGCCATGGCCCACTTTGGGACCTGTCTAATGATAAAAACTCCATTGAGCTCATAGAGAAAACCATTAGGTCTGGTAAACCCGTTGCAGCCGTTTGTCACGCTCCAGCCGTTTTCTTTAAAGCAAAAAACAAGGATGGTACACCATTAGTCAGTAATAAATCGTTTACTGGCTTTAGTAACAGTGAGGAAAAAGCAGTGGGCCTGGAGGATGTTGTTCCATTCTTGCTAGAGTCTGTTGCAAAGGAACAAGGAGCGAATTACAGCAAAGGTGATGATTGGGAGCCTTTTGTTACTCAAGATGGACTGCTCATAACGGGACAAAACCCTGCCTCGTCAAAACCAGCTGCAGAGGCTTTATTAAAAAAGCTAAAACAATAATATTTACTGGCACTCATTTGAGTGCCTTTATTTACCACCCAGAGACATCTCCTGACGGATAGCTTGTAAATCGTCTATTGCCTTTTGATAATCATTTTCAGCCGCCTGCTCTAGCCAGTAGTAAAATTTCTCTATATCTTTTTCAGTGCCAATTCCATCAAAAAACATTTGCGCCACTTTATACTGAGATTGCCCATCATTTTGTTTTGCGGCTTTCATATACCATTCAAATGCTTTTTGTTTATTTTGAATATTACTGTCGCTGTTCTCATATAAGGCTGCGAGATTATACTGAGCTAAGATATAGCCTCCAGTGGCAGCCCTCTCCCAAAGTTCTTGAGCCTTTCTTTTATTCTTCCACTTTCCGTTATGATAATAATAAATATTCGCAAGATTATTCATTGCGCCAAGACTATCGTGGCTTACTGCTCGTTCATACCAATAAATAGCTTTGCGAATATTTTTCGATGTCCCTTTGCCCATCTCATAAAAGTAACCTACTTGAAATAATGATTCAGGGTCATTTGCTTTTGCCACGACAAGGTAATGGTCTAATGCTTTTTTATAGCTCTTTTTAACGCCTACCCCATTATCATACATCCAGGCCAGGTTGTAGTAGGCATAAGGTTCATTCTCTGCTTTCGCCTTTTCAAACCACTCAAATGCCTTTGCATTGTCTTCTTTTACACCAAGGCCATTTAAATAAAAATATCCAACCTCATTCATAGCAGCTGAATGACCTAGTTCAGCTGCTTTATTGAAATACTCATAAGCAGTTTCAAAATTCTTTTCTACACCATCACCATCACGGAAAGTCAGCCCCAGATAATAGGTCGCTACCTGGTGGTCTGCTCGCGATGCCATTTTATAAAGCTCTATGGCCTTAAAATTATCCTCAGCAACCACCTCACCCATGTCATATATGTTTCCAAGTTCAAACTGAGCGTCAGGATCACTATTAAACGACGCCTGACTCAACCAATATATAGCTTCCTCATAATCGGTCTCAACACCCTCCCCATCATAGAATAAGTAACCAAGATTGCGCTGTGCATCTGCATCTCCGTTCATTGACGCAACGAGATACCAATAAACGGCTTCTGCATAACTCTGCTCAACTACTTCGCCGAAGTTATACATATAACCTAAATAGAATTGCGGTGCGCTGTACCCTAGCTGGGCTAAGTGGTGCATATAATAAAAAGCGAGTTCTTTGTGACCTGAATCATACAAATCAACGGCATAGTAATATTGATTTGCTTCCTCAAGAAGCTCTTCCTGACCGATAGTCCTCAGCAACAATTTCAGTTGCGCACTTATCCCGGACTTCTCCAATGAATCTATGGGTTTAAAGCTTTCGTAGCGTTGTTCGGCATTTGCGCGCACAGGATCCTCTTCCGCTTTCACTGGAAGCTGAGCCAGTAACACATAAAACAAAATCATTATAAATCTGTACGACATGGTTATTTAACTCGCTAACTGTCTCAGGGCTAGTCGAATCAGCTCCTCACTTTTCATCTCATCTTGAGCCACCTGCGCTACAGCTTTACTGGCAATGGGTGGCTTATAACCTAAAGCAATGAGAGCGCTTATAGCTTCCTGAGATGCATCGGTTTTTGCTGTTTGTACAGTATTGGCTTCAGATGGTTGGCTAGTTGATAAGCCTGCAGATATTGACCAGTCCTTCAAGCGATCAGACATTTCCACAAGTAAGCGTTCAGCGGTTTTCTTACCAACTCCAGGTAGCTTAACCAAGCGATCCACATTGCCGTCATGCACGGTCATCACAAACTCATCCGTTTCCATGCCCGATAAAATGGCCAGTGCAAGCTTAGGCCCAACGCCATTCACTTTAATCAACTCACGAAATAACGCACGATCTTTGGTACTGATAAAACCGTAAAGAGCATGTAAGTTTTCAGATATCGACATATGGGTTGAAAGAATGGCTTGCTCACCCTCTTCCGGTAACTGATAAAAAGTCGTCATTGGCACCTGAATTTCGTAACCGACGCCAGCGCTGGTTTCGATGATGACAAAAGGTGGGATTTTTTCGATTAATGTACCGCGTATTCTTCCAATCAACGTAAACGTCCTCTAGTTATCGTTTTGGCGCCCTTCAACTGGGCTAAACCTTGGGAGGTATTGGCATGGCATAAAGCCACCGCTAAGGCATCGGCTGCATCAGCCTGCGGGCTGGTAGGTAGTTTTAGCAAGGCCTTGACCATGTGCTGAACCTGGGATTTATCAGCTCCGCCAGTCCCCACTACAGACTGCTTAACCTTTGTTGCGGGGTATTCCGAAACGGGTAAGGCATAATGGCTGGCGGCAACTATGGCAGCTCCACGCGCCTGACCTAATTTTAAAGCAGAGTCTGCATTCTTCGACAGAAACACCGATTCAATGGCAAATTCATCAGGCTTAAACTCTTGAATCAGTTCACACACACTATCAAAAATTTGCTTCAGCTTTAAATCCAAGGTTTCATCCTTAATTCGAATGCAGCCGCTGGTGATGTAACGTGGCCGGTTGGCAGGAATTTGACCACCCACTTCGATAATACCGAAGCCCGTCAGGCGAGAACCAGGGTCAATTCCAAGGATGATAGGCATTAAAGCTCCAAACAAATAAAGATGCTTATATTCAATCGCCTATTAGACTTTTTCTAGCAGCAATGGTCAAGGCGGGGAGCAAGGAGACGTTGTTTGCAGGCTGGCGATGCGCCCAAGGGGTAAACCCAATACAATGAATAACAGCAATTATAAAAATATTTACCGGGCGCACACATAGGTGCGCCCCTACCAAGTTATTCCGAAGTTCCAATTGTTTCGAGGATTATCTTACAAATTGTCAATTATCAAGTAGGGGCAGACCTGTGTGTCTGCCCGAAAATCCATTGTTGGGTTACGCCTTCGGCTAACCCAACCTATAAAGAGGCGAGTTTTTAGTTCAACTGATTCTGAGCAAAAAATAAATTTAACACTGTATCGCCAAAGCAAAAATATTTAGAAATGATTTAGATGAAGGTGAGGCGCGGCGAAAGCACATTACAAGAGAGGCGTTCACATGAAGTGAATAACGAGCTTTTAATGTGCTTGCAACAAAGCCTCATCGAATATACCCCTAACAATTAGAAGCTCTCTAGGCGAAGGCGATACGAAGCAAAATGATTGTGAAACTCAGGACTTAGGTAGGGGCAGACCTGTGTGTCTGCCCAAGTTATATACCTGGCATAAATCCCTCTGTTGTACGGACAACTCATGAGTTGTCCCTACCAAATCACTTTCAACAAAACCTCATCGAATATAAACATTTCTAGACGAGGTCGTAAGATTCAGAGGGAATATCCGCGTTCGTATACACATTCTGTGTATCATCCAGCTCTTCCAACCGATCCACCAGTCGAATCACTTTGGCACCATCGTTGACGTCTAACTCAGCTTGAGTCGACGGTAGCATGGAAACTTCTGCACTTTCTGGCTCAAAGCCTGCTTTGACTAACGCTTCTTTGATATCAAGAAAATCTTCAGGAGTGGTTTGCAGTTCAAAGGAGCCATCATCGTGAGCAACGAAATCTTCGGCGCCGGCTTCTAATGCAGCTTCCATCAGTGCTTCTTCTTCGACATTATCACCAAAGATGAACTGACCTTTTTTCTCGAAAAGATAGGCAACCGAGCCATTGGTACCCAAGTTTCCACCATGCTTAGTAAATGCATGGCGTACTTCGCCCACTGTGCGATTTTTATTATCGGTCATGCACTCCACAAGAATGGCCACACCACCGGGGCCATAACCTTCGTAGGTTAATTCTTCGTAGTTGTCACCCTCTGCATTACCAGTACCACGTTCGATAGCTTTCTCGATGGTGTCTTTTTTCATGTTAGCGCCGAGCGCTTTATCCATGGCGGCTCTTAGTCTTGGGTTATCATTGGGATCGCCACCACCTTCTTTCGCGGCAACTACTAGCTCACGAATGATTTTGGTAAAGATTTTTCCGCGCTTAGCATCTTGTGCTGCTTTGCGGTGTTTGATGTTTGCCCATTTTGAGTGCCCAGCCATAATGTACCTCTCGATTCGAAGGCTTATTCATCACTCTAACTTTGTTAAATTGAAATTTTATTTGCTCACGGATTGTTAATACGCTCCGCTATAAAATTTCAATTTGTCGCGTTAGAGTTTCCTCTAATCCTTCTTTTACAGATTTTAATCTATTACAAACTTCTCGAAATTGTTTAGCCCAAAGCGTTTTCTGACGTTCGGGCCTGTACTTTTCTCTTTGAACTTTCGGAGCTATTGATTTACTCCGCTATAAAATTTCAATTTGCCGCGTTAGAGTTTCGTCGGGTCTGCCCCCTTGGGTATAATCCTTCTCTTACACGTTTGAACTAATCTACTCGATGTTCACACCTTACAAATGAAACCTAACCTTATAGGATGCACCCTAAGGGGCAGATCGGGTTAGACGTAAGTCGTATCCCATCAAATTATCTTTATAACAAGATATTCCTTAATGTTCATTTTTTGGACGAGCAAAAAACGAACCAAAAAACTCGCCCTAAAAGTTAGGCGCTGCGCGCTTCCCTCACTATCCAAAATCACTTAACGTGCCGCAAAACGAAACATCCATGTTTCGAATGTGCTAAATTGGGCTATCCTGCCCAATTTACACTATGATTTTGAATACCGAGGCTAACTTTTAATGGGTTAATTGGTGCTAACCATTGGCTTTATCAGTGTATGCATCCAATATAATTACAGCTCTTTCTTCTTAACCTGAATGCCTAACTCATCCAGTTGCTTCTCTTCAACAATGCTTGGAGCTTGGGTCAAAGGACAGCTCGCGGTGGTTGTTTTCGGGAATGCGATAACATCACGAATGGAATCAGCCCCAACCATTAACATCACCAGGCGGTCTAAACCGAAAGCCAAACCACCGTGTGGTGGACAACCGAATTTCAATGCATCCAGTAAGAAGCCAAACTTTTCTTTCTGTTCGGTTTCATCAATGCCAAGAATATCAAAAACCGTTTCCTGCATATCCTGGTTATGAATACGAATCGAGCCGCCGCCTACTTCGCTACCGTTCAGAACCATGTCATAGGCTTTAGATAAGGTTTCGGTTGGATTGGCTTTCACTGCAGCTACATCGTTTTCTTTTGGTGCAGTAAACGGATGGTGTAGCGCATGAATTTCACCATCAATGTCTTCAAACATTGGGAAGTCGACTACCCATAATGGCTTCCACTCATCACGTAACAATTCAAGATCCGCTGCAACTTTCAATCGTAACGCGCCCATAGCATCAGCGACCACACGTTTAGTGTCCGAGCCGAAGAAGATAATGTCGCCTTCTTGAGCACCTACTTTCTCAACAATAGCTAATGCTTTGTCATCACCCAGGAATTTCAGAATTGGACTTTGCAGGTTTTCAGCGCCCTGCCCATTGACCTTCATCCAGGCCAAACCTTTAGCGCCATAAATACCAACAAAGTTAGTGTATTCATCAATTTGTTTACGGCTTAATTGAGCACCACCCGGTACACGAAGCGCGGCTACACGGCTCTGCTCATCGTTGGCAGGACCAGCAAATACTTTAAACTCAACGTCTTTTACAATTTCATCAACTGTGACCAACTCCATATCGGTACGCAAGTCCGGTTTATCCGAACCATAACGGTCCATCGCTTCGGCATAGCTCATGCGTGGGAATGTTGGCAGTTCGATAGCCATCAATTCCTGGAATAAATGACGAATCAACCCTTCCATCAACGCCATCACTTCTTCCTGATCAAGGAATGAGGTTTCGATATCCAGCTGGGTAAACTCTGGCTGGCGATCCGCACGCAAGTCTTCGTCACGGAAACATTTAACGATTTGGTAATAACGATCAAAGCCTGACATCATCAACAACTGCTTAAATAGCTGAGGTGATTGCGGCAAGGCATAGAATGAACCTTTGTGTACGCGGCTCGGTACCAAGTAGTCACGCGCGCCTTCCGGAGTCGCTTTAGTCAAAATCGGCGTTTCTACGTCGATAAAACCGTGCTCATCCATATAGCGACGCATGGCGCTGGTTACTTTATGACGGAAAATCATGTTCTGTGCCATTTCAGGACGACGCAAATCAAGATAACGGTA
>JAPHRL010000001.1 GCA_026195755.1 Kangiella sp.
AGGCGACGCGAAAAGTCGGTGTGTAAACCATGAATACTAACCTCTGGCGTGTTACCACTTACATAACCTACGTTCATTCCGGGAACAAGACGCAATGCTTCGACGATATTGCGGGCGCCAGAAGCTTCAATTAGCCCGCGGTCAATAATGGTAACGGATGCGGGAGTTTCAGATTGAGGTTGCTTTAATCGAGTCGCAGACAGTATGGTAGGCAGTTCGTCCTCGAATAGGTCCGAACTTTCGATAGGTTCATTTGCATAACTGTTGGAAGTCAACAGCAGTACTGTGATTGTCACTAGCAACTTCGAAGCGGGCATGATTTATTCTTGGATAAAACCAGTTCTCATTCTTTACAATCTAATATGTTAAGTCAAGTTTTGTCCTTGTCCAACAAACACTTATAATAGCCTTCTTTTCGACTTATTAGTGGAGTGCCGAGTGGCTTCTGATAAACATTTAACCTTAAACCAAATTGCAGACCAGCAGGCTGCAACCGAGCAGCAGTTACGTCTCATGGTGCAAATTGCATTACAACAGGCGGCTGAGGCTGGTGCAGCACAATCTGAAATCTGGTGCTACAACACGGTTGGCAATAGCATCGAGGTTCGGCAGGGTGAGTTGGAAACACTTGAGTTTAATCAGGACAGCCATTTCGGGATTAATGTCTACTTTGGTCAAAGTAAGGGAACGGTCTCAATCAATGACCTTACCGAAGCAGCCGTTCATAAAGGTGTACTGGCAGCTTGTGAAATTGCTGAATTTACCGAGCCTGATCCCTATTCTGGGCTAGCAGATAAAGCTTTAATGGCTACTGAATTTAGGAATCTACAGCTGGATCATCCGAATGATTTGACGATTCCGCAAATGGTCGAAATGGCCAAACAATGCGAGGCAACTGCTTTGGCTGATTCGCGCATTAAACAATCCGAGGGGACTAGCAACTACAGTCACCGCTCAGTTTCACTGTATGCTAATAGTCATGGCTTTATTGGCACTAATCACACCACTCGCTTTAGCCTATCCAATTCAGTGATAGCAGAAACTAAGCAAGGAATGATTCGCGATGGCTATTACACCATTGGCCGTGATGTCGCTGATTTGTTAGCGCCTGATGTTGTTGGCGAACAGGCTGCCAGTCGCGTTATTAGCAAACAAAAGCAAGGTAAAATTCCTTCAGGAAATTACCCAGTGATTTTTAGTGCGGAGTTAGCGCGTGGGCTGTGGTCGCATATGCTATCTGCTTTAAAAGGAGCGGCTTTATACCAAAGAGCATCATTTCTCTTGGATAAAAAAGGTCAGCTTATTTTACCCGAGTTTGTGCAGATTGAAGAGGACCCTTTCATAGAGAAGGGGTTTGGCAGTGGCAACTATGACAGTGATGGCGTCGCGACCAAAAGACGGGATATTGTGGCGAATGGGGTCTTGAAGGATTATTTCTTGAGTAGCTATTCTGCACGTCGACTTGGCATGCAGACAACCGGTAATGCCGGTGGGATCCATAACGTAATCATTAACTCTCTGGAGGATATTTCTTTGCAGGATATGATGAGCCAGCTTGGTACAGGCTTGTTATTGACAGAAGTCATGGGGCAGGGGGTTAATACTGTGACCGGCAATTATTCGCGTGGTGCCAGTGGCTTCTGGTTCGAGGACGGTGACATTCAATTCTTCGCTCAGGAGTTAACCATTGCTGGCAATCTTGAGCAGATGCTGAAAAATATTGTAGCAATTGCCAATGATGTGGATAAGCGCTCGAGTATTTTGACCGGCTCAGTAGCAATAGAAGGAATGATGGTGGCTAGCTAGTACACGCCGCTAGCCATCAGGAACAAGACGATTAAGCAAAAAACAAGGTGGCTAAACCGAGCAGGGCAAAGAAACCGGCAACGTCGGTCACCGTGGTCAGCACCACCCCACCAGCAATGGCAGGGTCGATATTAATTTTCTTTAAAAACAGTGGCAATACAGCGCCACTGACTACACCGGTGACCAGATTGAACAGCATGGCTCCGCCAATGGTAATGGCTAGGTGGAGGTGGTTAATTCCTGATTCTTTATAGTAGGAATAACCATAAACTAATGCCGCAATGACCAGCGCCCACAAGATGCCGTTGATAATACTGACCGCTAATTCTTTCTTTAACAGGTAGCCTTTGTTGCCTTCTCCAATGTGTCCTAGCGACATACCACGAATGACCAGAGTCAGGGTTTGAGTTCCTGCAATGCCGCCCATACTGGGCACGATGGGCAGTAGAACCGCCAATAAGGTTACTTGAGCAATGGTCTTTTCAAATAGCCCAATCACTAACGCTGCTAGAATGACGGTAAGCAGGTTGATACCAAGCCAGATGGCACGCTTTTTGGCCGTCGCGGCAATTTTACCGAAGGTATCTTCTAGTTCATCCAGGCCTGCCATCGACATCAAGGAGTGATCGGCTTCTTCACGGATTACGTCAACCACGTCATCAATGGTGATACGACCAAGCAAACGTCCGTTCTCATCCAGAACCGGTGCCGAAACCAAGTCATGGCGCTCAAAGATTTGCGCCACTTCAGTTTCGGGCATATCCACAGGAATAGTGAAGGTTTCCTTATCAACGATTTGAGTAATGGGTGTATCTGGGTCGCAGGTTAAAATAGCGCTGATCGGTACTGAACCAATTAATACATCGCGCGAATCGACAACGTACAAGTGGTCGGTATTGGGTGGCATGTTGCCACGAATTCTTAAATAACGAAGCACCACTTCGACCGAAACCCGAGGCCGAATCATGATGGTGTCGATGTTCATCAAGCCACCAGCAGAATCTTCCGGATAGGAGAGGGCATGCTCAATTTGGGCGCGGTTCTGCTCATCCAGCAGACGAAGAACCTGGTTACTGATATTTTGTGATAGGTCACCGAGAATATCTACAACGTCATCGGTATCCAGATCAGCCAAAGCATTAGCAAGCTCCTGCGGTTGCATTTGCTCAATAAAGGTTTGACGGATTTCATCGTTAAGGTGTTGTAATACATCACCTTCGCGTTCTTTATCGAGTAATTGCCAGATGACATTACGGACGCGAGGTGGAGTCGATTCGAGCAGGTGAGCAATGTCAGCTGAACGAAGCTCTTCGAGAAGATTTCTAACCGGAATAAGATGGCCACTGTCCAGCGCATTATTTAAGAGCTGAAGCTGTTCCTGACGTGTTTGTGTCGCTTGTGTTTCCGCCATGGCTGCATCTTACTGGTTGATTTTGTTGGTATTCTAACGCAGATTTGCCATTGCTGGCTATGACACTGTATGAATTTACAGTTTTTTATCCAATTGGCGGTGTTCGATGGAGATGTTTGGGTAAAGGGGCTTTAAGGCTTTGGCCAAAGTTTCGACCATATAAACTGAGCGATGGCGCCCGCCGGTACAGCCTATAGCGCAGGTGAAGTAGCTGCGGTCCTGTTTGCTGAATTCGGGAATCCAGGTGGA
Source organism: Kangiella sp. (assembly GCA_026195755.1). Taxonomy (GTDB): domain Bacteria; phylum Pseudomonadota; class Gammaproteobacteria; order Enterobacterales; family Kangiellaceae; genus Kangiella. The sequence goes on from JAPHRL010000001.1 coordinate 3,467, forward strand.
AAAGAACACTTTTAGTTGCCAGGTATATTCCATCACTATGGAGCTTTGTTCGAGAAACTGCTGGATAGGTTGGTCTTTGCCGGTAAAGTCTCTTAGCTCAAGGTCCCAATAGGGATTAGGCAGGCAACGTACATCAAACACAAAATCCGCATCTTTAGGCGCGCCGTGCTTAAAGCCAAAGGAAATGAGACGAATATCCATTGACTGGCCTTTATCGCCACTCACTCGTTCACGCAGACGCTCGCGCAATTCATGAGGTGATAACTCTGAAGTATTAATGACTAGATCGGCTGAAGCACGAACCGGCTCAAGCAGTACTTCCTCTTCTTTTATGGCATCGCGCAACGAGAGTCCGCGGTTGGTCAGTGGGTGACGGCGACGGGTTTCGCTGAAGCGTTTCAGAAGTATGTTTTCGTCTGCATCAAGGAATAGTGTTTTAGCTTGAGGGGCTTCTTTTTTAATTCGAGTAATTTCCTCCGAAAAGTTCTCAATGTCATGACGATTACGATGATCTACACCAATGGCAATATCTTCATTTCGAAGAATGTGGTCATTGATTACATTCAGAGTTAAACTCAGAGGCAAGTTATCAATACAGTAATAGCCCATATCTTCAAGCGCTTTAAGAGCGACTGATTTTCCAGAACCTGAGCGACCACTGACTATCAATAATTTCATACGTTGACTTCTCTGTCTTTTTCCACTTTGTCTTTTGATTTATCTGTCTTTTTTGCATGCTGGGCCAGGGCACCTTCAATGATTTCATATAAGGCCTGATTGTTGTGAGCATGACGAATTTGGGCACAGACTTTCTTATCTTTTAGGATCTCAATTAAGCCATTAAGACCTTTCAGTTCCTGGAAATCAAAGTGCTTTGGAACAATGAGTGCAAAAACAATGTCCACAGGCTCCTGATCGGGAGCATCAAAGTCGATGGGCTCTGCGAGAGTAACAAAGACCGCCAACGGTTGTTCGCAAGGTTTAACGCGACCGTGTGGTAAGGCTACTCCATTACCAATAGCAGTAGTTCCGAGTTGCTCTCGGGCTACTAAAGCTTTTAACAACAGGAATGATTCGTATTGTGAGCTGTGTTCAGCGAAAAGGTTAGCTATGAATTGTAACGCTTTTTTTCGACTTGTAGCTTGTGCCCCGAGCACACACAGCTCGGGGACAATAACATCTTCTATTTGCATAAGTTTAATGACGTGTCATCTTTTCCTTATGTTTTATCACTTGTCTATCTAGTTTATCAATCAATAAATCAATCGCGGCATACATATCCTCTGATTCACTGTTGGCAAAAATCTCTCCACCGTTGACATGTAAGGTCGCTTCAGCAATCTGGCGAACCTTCTCAACACTAAGTGTAACGTATACATTATTAATATGATCAAAGTGACGCTCGAGTTTTGCGAATTTTTCGTTAACAAAGTCTCTCAATGCATCAGTGATATCAAGGTGACGACCAGTTAGATTGATTTGCATAATGCTTATTCCTTCTATCGAATAGTTTAAGAATTTGTGAATAACTTACGCTGATGAGCAGGGGGGATATTCAATGCTTCGCGGTATTTTGCAATGGTGCGACGTGCAATTGAAATGCCTTCCTGTTGTAATAGCTCAGCCAGTTTAATATCACTCAAAGGTTTGCGGGAAGGTTCCGCTTTAATAAAGTGTTTAATTTTATTTTTAATTGCCGTAGATGACCATTCACCTCCTTGGGTTGATGGAATTGCGTTTGAGAAAAAATACTTAAGTTCAAAAATTCCTTTCGATGACTGTAGGTATTTATCGCTACAGGCTCGAGAAATAGTGGATTCATGTAACTTGAGATCATCAGCTAAATCTTTTAATCGCATTGGTCTTAATGCTGACTCGCCCACTTCAAAAAAGTTCTGTTGGTGTTGCACAATCCAATCTGCTACTCGCTTTAAGGTATCATTTCTGGCCTCAACACTCTGCATAAACCAGCGAGCATTTTGTAAGTTTTGTTGAAGATATTGACGATCGGTGGGCTTATTCGAATTGCGCAATGATTCAGCGTATTGATGATTAATGTCCAGTTGCGGCGTGCTTTGCCCTGTGAGCTGGGCTTGCCACTGCCCGTTCAGCTTATACACTAATAGATCAGACCGAATATATTCTGTTTCTTGCCCCAGGTACTGGTAATTGGGCTGATTTCTTAGCTGTCGAATCAAATCTAAGGCATCATTCATTTGCTGTTTGGTTAATGATAGCCGTTCAATGAGGTCGTGGTAGCGGTGCTTGGTGAGATGGTTAAAATGCTGCTTAACAAGCTTTATAGCTAGCTGAATTTTGCTGGACTGTTGTTCGGTGATTGTAGCCTGCATGGCACTTAGCTGTATCAGCAAAAATTCTTGAAGATTCTCGCTGGCACACCCGAAAGGTTCTAGTTGTTGCACCTGCTGGATGATGGCGCAAACCTTCTCGGTTGTGACTAAATGCCCAAAGTCCTCTTCAATTTGTGCGACGATTTCATCAGGTTGGACAGTTAAAAATCCAGCATCATCGATATTTTCAATAATATAATAGGCTATCTCCATATCCGCTCGACTCAAGGCTGACATCTGGATTTGCCATTCAAGATGTTCACGTAAGCCAACTTTGTCCTGCATCAGGTTTTCAAGCTGGCTATTGTTGATGTTCGAGGAACCTGAGGGATAGGTGGCTTGCTCAAAGTTAGAGATTTGCCAATGTCTCTGACTGGTCATGAATTCATCAATGTGAGTTTGCGAATCAGGTTCTGATGGAGACTGGCTGTTAGCACTGGTCATTACATCAGTTGAAACACTGACATCTGGGTAACTATCATCGATAAGAGTTAGAAGAGGGTTGCTGTCGAGCTGATATTGAATCTCCTGTTGTAAAGCTAACTGGGATAGCTGTAACAGTTTAATGGACTGTTGTAACTGAGGGTTCAGTTTCAGTTGTTGGCTAAGGTTTAACTGGAGAGTTGGATTCATTGAAATTGGTATACCAATCTTTGCCTTTTAATGTGTCCTTTAACTACAAATTACTCCTAGTGGAGTAGTGTTGCAAGGGCTTATTATCTAACTGAGGATTGGTCTACTGTATTTCAAGAGGTTAGGCTATGTTGGTCATTGGTGGTGCAATTTTTGTTCAAAGCAAAGGAGTTTTGAGCAGGCAGATCGTCATGTGACCGGGACATCTTCCTTTGCCAAAGCGGGCAACCCACATCAACCGGAACGAGTTTACATTTTAAAATGTTCACCCAGGTAACGTTTTTTAACCAGTTCATTGGTGAGTACTTCGGCTGGTGTGCCTGAGGCAATAATGTTACCAGTGTCTACGATATAGGCCTGTTCACAGACATCCAAAGTTTCGCGTACATTATGGTCGGTGATTAACACCCCAATGCCGCGCTCCTTTAATTGAATAATGATGGTTTTAATGTCCAGCACAGAAATGGGATCAACACCAGCAAAAGGCTCATCCAGCAAAATAAACTTAGGGTCATTCGCTAAGGCTCTGGCAATTTCTACACGGCGTCGTTCTCCACCGGATAAGCTCATGCCATGACTTAAACGAATGTGTTCAATATGGAATTCTGAGAGTAACTGGTCCAGCTTTTCTTCTCGCTGTTTGGCATTTAAGTCTTTGCGTAACTGAAGAATAGCCATGATGTTATCTTCAACGGACAGCTTACGAAAAATTGAGGCTTCTTGTGGTAAGTAACCCAGCCCTTTCTGGGCTCGTGTATGCATCGGGTCGGTAGTGATGTTATCGTCACCGAGAAAGATTTGTCCGCCATCAGAAGGAACCAGCCCAACAATCATATAAAACGATGTGGTTTTACCTGCACCATTGGGGCCTAGCAAGCCGACGATCTGTCCCTGGTTAACTTCAAGGGTGACATTTTCGACTACTTTGCGGTCTTTATAACTTTTTGCGAGGCGACGTGCCTGTAGCGAAATCATTGCTGGTTCTCTTGTTTGGTTTGCTGCTTTGTCGCGGGCTCTTCTTTATGATTATTATTAGTTTTTGATTCGTCGTCCTGGGCCCAGAAAAACTCGGTTTCTACTCTTTGCTCTCCGCTATCGCTTTTGCCCGCTGAAATTACTTTGCTGGTACCATCATAAGTCAGAAAAGCAGCAGTCATATTCGAGTCGCCTTGTTGTAACTTAACGTTACCCACAAGTTCAGTTTGTTTGTCTTTACCATTTGAGCGGAGTTGATCGGCAGTGGCAAAAATTGCTGCCTGGCTGGGTTGTTGTAATCGGAATTCAGTTGGATTGCCACTAAGCACAAAACCAAAGCCCTCAACCACCCCTTGATTCGCTTTAAGTTGCTGCCCAAGCAAGGTCAGAGTATCAATACCTGAAGATTGCACAATTTGAATATTGCCACTGGCCGATAGCTCACCGCTTTGTTGGCGGTAAATGATTTTTGGAGCATCAATCTCAGTGGTCTCGCCAGCTTGATCCACATAATGAATTTTTACAGGGTTACCCAGCGCAGTAATAGTACCGGCATTTTCACCTTGCTTGGTCAGAGATTCAGCATGAATAGTCATATTGCCATGTTCGTATATGACGTTGTCACGATAAATAAAAATATTCTGTTGAACATCAAAAAATGAATTGTCAGAGCGCAAGCGTGACTTTTCCATTGATGCTGCCAGCGTCTCATTACTGAGAAGTGTGATACTGACCAAAGTGGCAATCGTTAGCAGAGTTGATTTCATAATTCTTCTGCGAGGACCTCAGATTTAAATTCTATTTTGTTAGTACGTAAATCAGCTTGCATACCATTCGCGGTCATTCTAAAACGGCCGTCAATTAATTCAATAGGCTGATCAGTAAAAGCAGTTTCCGATGCAAAGTCAATTTTTAAAACTGGCATGGTTAACAATACATTGGATTGCACGGGTTGTCTTTCTAACTCAACCTTAACATTGCCCTCAAGAACCAGCTGTTCGCTCAATTCGTTACTGACCGCTTTTTCAGCGCTGACCGTCCAGCTTGGATTCTGGTCATCATTAAAATGCATCACTGGTTCTAGCAGGTGAGTTTGCATGATGTCTTTGTAATGTAGGGTTTTAACGGTGGTGAACGAGCGTTGAACTTGCCCGTTGGTATCAAACTCGATGGTTTCAGTGTTGGCCAGATAATAGTCCGGGTTACTGGAAATCTCAACAAAGTCGGGTTTTGGTTCAGTTGAGCGATCCCACCAATAAGCGATAGCAAAAGTTGCCGGGACCAGAAGCCACAGCATGGAGCGACCCTTTAAAAAGGTCATCGCTTAGCTCCGTTATGTTTGACCTTGGATAGATAGTCCTGATGGATAGTGTCCAGTTTATTTTGGCTTTCAAGAATTAAATCACAGACCTCACGTACGGCACCAAAGCCGCCATTATTTTCGGTAACCCAGTCTGCGTGTTGCTGCATCAGCCAGTGACCATCAGCGACAGTCACCCCAAAGCCAACCTGCAATAACAAAGGCAGATCGGGTAAGTCATCACCAATATGACAAACCTGATCAGGTGTTACGGACAAGTCGAGACACAGCTTATCAAAAGCTTCCTGCTTGTTAGATTGGCCTTGATAAAAGTGCTCAATACCGAGTTCCTGACAACGTTTTTCGACAATTTTGGAGTTGCGCCCGGTTATAATGGCCACTGTGATACCGGCTTTTTGCAGACATTTGATACCAAACCCATCTTTAATATTGAAGGTTTTGAATTCTTCGCCGTTATTACCAATAATGACCTGGCCATTACTGAGC
>JAPHRL010000310.1 GCA_026195755.1 Kangiella sp.
ACCTTCCATGATGATTCGACCATTTTCTTCTGACACAGGCATAACTTGAAACAAACCCACACGACCTTTATAGCCCATTGTGCATTTATCGCAACCTACCTGCTCATAAATTGTGAGTTCGTTCAGCTCTTCTTCGCTAAAACCTTCTTCGATTAAAGCTTCTTTAGGCAAATCCGACGGTTTCTTGCAATGTTCACACAAGCGCCGAGCTAAACGTTGCGCGACAACCAGGTTCACTGTTGTAGCAATATTAAAAGGAGCGACGCCCATATTGACTAAACGAGTCAAGGTTTCAGGCGCTGAATTGGTATGCAGAGTGGATAGTACCAAGTGGCCCGTTTGCGCTGCTTTAATAGCAATTTCTGCAGTTTCCAAATCTCGAATCTCACCAACCAACACGATATCCGGATCCTGACGTAGGAACGCTCTTAACGCTGAAGCGAATGTTAAACCCGCTTTGACATTAACATTGACCTGATTAATACCTTGTAAATTAATCTCAACCGGATCTTCAGCAGTGGAAATATTCTTATATTCATCATTAAGAATGTTCACCCCAGTATAAAGCGTTACCGTTTTACCGGAACCAGTCGGCCCCGTGACCAAAACCATTCCTTGTGGCTTTTCTATGGCGGTCATGAAATTTTTTCTTTGCATCGGGTCAAAACCCAACGCATCAATGCCAAGCATTGCCTGAGCTGGGTCGAGAATACGCATCACGATTTTCTCACCAAACAAGGTTGGTAAAGTGTTGACACGGAAATCAATCGCTTTGGATTTAGAAATTTTCAGTTTAACGCGTCCATCTTGCGGTACACGGCGCTCGGAGATATCCAGGCCGGAAAGAACTTTCAATCGAGCCGAAATACGACTCGACAATTGAATAGGAGGGGAAGCGACTTCATGCAACATACCATCGATACGGAAGCGGACACGGTATTTTTTTTCATAGGGCTCAAAGTGCAAATCCGACGCGCCTTTACGAATCGCCGATACCAGCATTTGCTTAACAAATTTAACCACCGGCGCATCTTCTCCGGCTGCGCCCTCGTCCATATCCTGCTCAGCTTCGGGATCAACCGCATCTAAATCAATATTATCGAGATCAGCATCATCAAAATCGGATAGCGTTTCATTCTCTTTTTCTTCGATCAGTTTATTAACGATGTTGGCAAGCTTATTTGGCTCAACCAGCACCGCTTCAACCGAGCAACCGGTTTGGAAGCGAATTTCTTCTAAGCTTTTAAGATTGGTGGCATCCGAAACAGCTACAAAAAGTCGAGTGCCTCGTTTATACAAAGGAACGACTCTATGCGCTTGCATCAACTTCTGGTCAATGACATCTTTTGGAATATTGTCGAAAGCAATACTAGACAGATCAAAGTAGGGATAGCCAAAATTGAGAGCTTGAGCTTTAGCAGCTTGCTTACCTTCCAGCCAGCCGGCAGAAACCAGCCAATCTATTAACCCAGCCTTTTCTTCTTTGGCATTTTTTACCGCCTGCTGAACTTTTTCTTTGCTTAAAAGCCCCTCAGCAACCAGCAAATGAGCTAATCCAGAAAGCCCTGTATCTGCTAAAGTCATAATACTCACGAAACAGTTTAAAAGACGTACTTATATCCTTGAATAAAAAGCTCAAAAAGTCAATTTTTTATAATTTTTAACTAAGCAAAAAAAAAACGAGCCAAAGGCTCGTTTTTTTTGTATCAACTAACTAATTAGTTACAGCCTGTTGGCATGAATGAAGATTTCCATGCACCTGCACCACCAGTAGCAACCTGACAACTCCACGCACCAGTTGCAGTTCTGTTAAGGTTGATTATAGCTCCTGCTACAGCTGGAGTTCCACCTACTGTACAAGCGATACCAGGTGTTGCAGAACCATCAGCCGCAGGGGCATTGACTGCAACTGCTGTACAGCGCGTTCCTGCATCTGAAGCATCAAGTCCCATATGAGTTACACTATAAGTACCACCAGCACCGTTGCTGTTCAACTCTGCTTCATATTGTGTTTTAGCTGGGCTAACTTCTGCTAACGCAGACGTCATTTGAGATTTAGCGATGTAATCTTGGTATGCTGGAATTGCGATTGCTGCCAAAATACCGATAATCGCGATTACGATCATTAATTCAATAAGGGTAAAACCCGATTGTTTTTTAGTTTGCATAAGACTCTCTCCTATTCTTTAAAGAATTTGCAAATTGTTAAGTTCAAATCTGTTCACAGAGAATTCCGTACAATCTGATCAAAATTACACGGGCCATTACATTGCAGAAGTGGCGCTTCCCTGTGTGAACAAATCTGTAAACAAATATATCCTTTGCAGGTCAGTAATAGCAACCAGTAATAGTTAAATTTCCTGACACCGAACAAAAACAATGACTTATGTCACAGTTATATGCAGATTTGGTTTTTTCAAAGCGCTTAAAGTGTTGTTTTTTTGACCATTCGAAGGAAAAAGTGACACTTTTTGTCACTAGTGTAACGATTTGTAGGCCCCGAAAGGGTTACAAAAACCATGAATTAGCCGCTCGGCGTCAATTAAAAGGGCATAGATCACTCGCATCATCCAAATATCCTCTGCATATTTGTAATGCTTCGCTTGTTGCACCTTAATGTTTATTTCCTTTTCAGTGCCAACAGACTTGGTGATAGATCTTCCCATCCCGGGTTGAATGTTTCGATTCGCTTTTCTTTAATCAATCGACATTCGGCTTTAATTTCTTTTTGCCGCTCTTTGGCGGTTTCAAGATCGTCGGTTATTTCGTAATACACCAGCTCATGACAATGATACTGGCGGGTGAGTCCTTCGGTGACTCTATTTTTATGCTCGAATACCTGCTTGCCCAAATTTGTGGTTACACCAGTGTATAAGACGGTTTTTCTAGGGTTAGTCAGGATATAGACGTAACTTCTTTTCATGGGATGTTTGCTATATGCTCGTTTGACAGGCTTGTGACATCTCAATGTGAAATGACCAGCCTACACCAATTGTTAATATTACAATGATAAAGCGAGCATAAGCCTACCATATTGGCTTTTGTTACTGTAATAACTGTCAGTTATAACTCGAGCCTTAGTGACAGGTCGAGGGCCTGGAGGTGTTTAGTCAGTGCCCCCACTGAAATGAAGTCAACACCTGTATCGGCGATGTCACGCAGAGTTTCAAAGCTTACGTTACCTGACGCTTCAATCTTTGCAGTATTAGAATGAACCTGATTAATAGCGACACCCGTTCGCATGTCATCTAATGAGAAATTATCGAGCATAATAACGTCTGCACCAGCATCCAGCGCCTGATCAAGTTGGGCGAAAGTTTCCACTTCAACTTCCACAATGATATCGGGATTCAGCTGACGCGCTTTTTTCACCGCCTTTTCTATCGAGCCGGCAGAAATAATATGGTTCTCTTTTATAAGAAAAGCATCAAATAGGCCAATCCTGTGATTACATCCACCACCACAATAAACGGCATATTTTTGCGCTAAGCGTAACATTGGAATGGTTTTACGAGTATCCAGCAGTTTACAACTGGTGCCTTTAAGTTCCGCAGCGAAACGTGCTGTTGTAGTTGCCGTGCCTGATAAAGTTTGCAAGAAGTTCATCGCAGTTCGCTCGCCGGTAAGGATCGTCCTTGCGCTGCCTTGAATTTCGCATAACTTATCGTTAGCACGAACCTTATCACCGTCCTGATAGAACCACTTAATCTCTATTGTGGGATCAAGCTTATGGAATACTGCATTAAACCAGTCAACCCCACACAGCAAGCCATCTTCACGTGTTATCAATTTTCCAGTTGTGGTTTTATCTTCGTTGATGAGCTCCGCGGTCACATCGATCCCACTGGCACCACCCAAGTCTTCTTGCAGGGCAAGATTTACTTGATGAGGGATTTCTGTTTGTAACTGTTCCTGATATGAAGTTTCGATCATGGAAAATCCTGTGCTGGCCTTTGCCGCTCTAATTAATACATCCCAACTCGGCTGTGTATTTTAAGGCTTGTAGCTAATGACTAAAAGCGCTTTTTAGATTTTATCAAGCTTTGAGGAGAGTCTTGAAATAATCCCAGTCAAATGCTGGGCCAGGATCGGTTTTACGGCCTGGCGCTATGTCGGAGT
>JAPHRL010000021.1 GCA_026195755.1 Kangiella sp.
ATATGAACAGGCACTTGCCACGCTAAGCCACCTACGAGATATATCACCGCATCATCCTTATGTGCTGAAACTACTCTATCAGTTATATGCACGATTGAGTGACTGGCAACACGTCATCGACATCTTGCCAAAGCTACGCAAAAACCGTGTTTTTGATGGCGATAAACTGAATGCGATAGAAGTTATGGCATGGAATCATAAGCTACAAAAAGAAGCTGAAACAGCTAACTTCGACACCCTCTCAGAGTTCTGGAATGGCATTCCTGGTCATTTACGTAAAGCTCCTGAATTGGAACTCACTTACGGCAAAGCGCTGGCGCAATTAGAACAGGATCAGGAACTCGAAGTACTGGTTAAAGATTCCGTTAAACATCATTGGCAGGATCAACTGGTGCAACTATTTGGCAACATCGAAACCCCACAGCCGGATAAAACATTAGCCTACGCCGAAGGCTGGTTGAAACAGAAACCGCATAACGCCGTGCTACTAAACACCCTCGGTAAATTAGCACTCAAAGCACAGCTCTGGGGCAAAGCCAAAAACTACTTTGAACAAAGCCTCGCCATTATTCCATCCGCCGAAGCCCACTACTTCCTAGCCCAGGCCTACAACCAACTCGGCCACCCAATACAAGCGCAGGAAGAATATCAAAAAGGCTTGGCTAATGAAGTAAAGCCAAGAAGGGAATATGATTTGATTGGAGATTTAACAGAGAAGGGTTAACAACTTGTCATACCGCGGCTTGACCGCGGCTTGACCGCGGATAAAATCGTAGGGAACGATTTTAAACAGCTTTGCTGGCCCGAAGGGTGAAGTACAGGATGTATTTCATAATCCAGTGAATTTCTTTAAAAGATATGGATTTACCACTGGCACTTCCTGCGGTCGCCCGCCTTCGCGGGAATGACAAGCTTGTATATTGCTTTATAAGAAATAAGTTTTGTAGTCTTCTTTAATTGATGAGGAATATGCAGTTAAATATTCTTGTGCCCTCTCCGACATGTCATTCCCGCGAAGGCGGGAATCCACTTTTTCTTTCAAGTTTTTCCTTTTCACAAACCACCCTTTATCTTAGCGGTATCCACTTCGCATGACCTGAAGTTTGATGAACGGCAACCCAACCTTCGGCTGGCTTAATCTTTTCCCAGTTTATATGCTTAAAGCTAACTATCCACTGACATCTATTTTCGGCCACATCCTCAGGTTCTTTTATATATTCCTTTGACCATTCCTGTAACTCTAAAAACTCGAGCGCTATTTTCTTAGCTTCAGCTTCTAATATTCTTTTGTCGCAAATCTCTTCAGCAAAAACATTTGTGCTTAACAGAAGTAAAGTTATAAAGAAAAATCGTTTGTTCATTATATTTCCTGATTACTAAAATAGTTATTCTGCGCCACTGAACTAGGTTCACCTAACCTGTGCGTCACGATGCAGATCCTGCCTTAGGGGTGCCCTACATTTAACTTTAACTATCTATAGATAGTTAAATTATCCACTTGGCATCACCATTAATTGATATTTGTATGCACTCATTTTCATCTGAATCATCATGCATATGTATCTCAATATTATTCTCAAGGACAATGATGATTGTTCTCTCATCTGGAACTTCGTATTTAACTACACAGACATTCATAATCTCGTAGAACTTTTCTGTTGGCCACTTTCCAAATTCCCAGTTCCCAATGACCTTACCATCACGAACGAGTTTCACTTGAGATTCAATAGTAAAGGTAACGCTCCCTAAGGCAAGTTGTATGTCACTCTGTCCAACACGTATTTCCGTGGCGAACTCTCCAATTACTTTAGAAAGATCTAAATCTTTTGGTATGCGATACATTGTAGTTATACCCCTATAACTCTTTAACCTTAATTATCTGCGGTTTTGATTTATCCTCTGGTTCTTCGTCGTGGCCAATTTTTTCATGAAAACCACATTCAGTGCACTCGCGGACGAAGATGTCGTCTTCGTAATAGCAGACGGTGGTGTCCATAGCCTGACACTTAGGACAGACGGCGCCGGCGACGAAGCGTTTGGGGCTGGTTTTCTCTTGCATTGAATTTACCTGATGATTGCTATATGGTGCTTTGACGGAAAACTCGAATAACAAAACCATTACCTTTATGTCCTGGTTAAGCATCCTACCGCCCATTGTAGCGATTTTAATCGCTGTCTGGAAACGTCAAGTCATCATCGCTCTGTTGATGGCGATTTTCACTGCTGAGCTGATTCTGGTCGGCGGTAATCCTATCCATGCTTTTACCGATACCGTTGACCGTTTGGTTAATGTGTTTTCGAGCGCCTATAACACGCGGATTCTGATGTTCAGTCTGTTGATCGGTGCTTTGATTCAATTGATTAAGATTTCTGGCGGAGTATCGGCACTGGTCAACTGGCTGACGCGCAAAGAGTATGTGCACAACCAACGACGGGCGGGTATATTGCCAACTATTCTGGGTAGTAGCATCTTTATTGATACCAATAT
>JAPHRL010000280.1 GCA_026195755.1 Kangiella sp.
AACGTCCATCCATTGAAACCGCACTAAGAACTTTTTGCCCCCCATCAACAGTAGAGAAAATGATCATACTGCCGTTGGGTGCAATCGATAGCGACTCGTCGAGTGTGGTCTTTGTTAAAACCGTCAACTGTCCAGTCGCTAAATCCTGAGCTGCGATATGGTAAGAGCCATTGGCTTGATGAACCATGACAATGCTTTTACCATCCGGTGTAAACTCCGCACCTGCATTGTGAATACCTTCAAAGGTTACCCTGTCTACCTTCTTATCTGCAAGTCTAATACGATAAATTTGTGGTCTACCTCCTCGATCTGAGGTAAAGATCAAACTTTTTCCGTCTGGAGCCCACGATGGCTCAGTATCAATCGCATAATGTCGGGTAAGTCTTTGTAATTGTTTGGTTGCCAGTTCTAGCAAATATAGCTCAGGATTTCCATCCTTTGACAATACAACCACCATTTTTGAACCGTCTGGCGACCAGGCAGGAGCACTGTTAAAACCTTTATAGCTGGCAACAATTTCTCTTTGTCCGGAAGCAATGTCTTGAATCACAATTTCCGAACGGCCATTCTCAAAAGTCACGTAGCTTAATTGCGAAGAATCAGGCGACCAGGTTGGCGACATAATTGGGCTTCTTGAGGCAAAAATACGCTTGGCATTAAACCCATCGCTGTCCGCAACAAATAATTGATAAGGGCGTGGGTCGTTACGGTTAACTTCAACATAGGCGATCTGCGTTGCAAAAGCACCGCGCTCACCCGTCAAAGCTTCGTAAATCTCATCCGCTGCAATATGCGCGCCCCAACGGAAGTTGTCATTATCAACAACCTTCGTTTTCAAGACCATCAAGTGGGATGAGCTTGGAATCAATGGGTAACTACCTTCTTCAATGTCAGCACTAAAAATAGCCTTGTCGTTAAAAGGGTCAATCAAGTCGTATGACACCATATAGTTGCCGGACGCCGTTTGGCTCACGGTACCATAGACCACGCCATCCACACCCAGTTCCCGCCACTGCTCAAGATTCACCTGATCAATAGAGTAAGGGTGTTGAGGTAATTTTGATATTTCAGTTGGGTTAAATTTACCGCTACGACGCAAGTCATCCGCTATTATTTTGGCAAAATCAAACGGAGGTTGTCCTTGCACCGCAGATTCAGATTCAAACTTAAAAGGAACAATCGCAATGGGTCGTGCATCAGAGCGTCCTTCGGTAATATAAATTTGAATTTCAGCCTTGCTGGCCAAAGCCATAAGGCTGATGCTGATAATTGCTAGCGTTTTAAAAATATAATTCATGCTTTAGCCTTAATTTTTTTTAAACTTTACTCTTTAATCTTTAAAGCTGGGATCAAAGACAATGGTCATTTCACGCAACTCTTTCATGACCTCGGGGTCATCCGAAGCTGGTAATGGTGACGAACGCGTAATGGCCGTTTTACCGGTCTCACAATAATCATAATCACCACCCAAAGCCTCAGTTTGTAACACAACACCACCTGGCCCCATTGAGATTTTTATGGAGCAGGCTCCTGATGTTTTTGGAGGATACCAATTACGCTTAATTTTAGCGGTAATTAATGCGGTCAACTTCTCAACTTCAGACATTATTTGTCCTCGTCGAACGGTATCACGCTGCGCTTCAAAGAACTCATCATCCATTGCAGCCATTTCCTCTTCCAGTTTTCTAAGCTCTTCTTCTTTGCGCTTTTTCTCAGCTTCAGCTTCTTTACGCTTACGCTCGGCTTCTTCCTTACGCTTGCGTTCAGCCTCTGCTTTCTTACGCTTTTCTTCTTCAAGGCGCTGCTTTTCTTCTAGTTCTTCCTTCTTTTTCTCTTCTTCAAGCTTTTTCTGCTTCTCGGCAGCCAGTTGTTTTTGTTTCTCTTGCTCTAATTTCTGTTGCTTTTCTTGCTCAATTTTTTCTTGTTGCTTGCGTTGTTTTTCAGCTTCAAGACGCTTTTGTTCCTGTTCTTTTGCGAGCTGTTTCTTACGCTCTTCTTCCAAGCGTTTCTTCTCAGCTTCCTGTTGCTTCTTGATGGCATTCGCATCAGGTTTTGGTAGCTCTTTGGCTGTAACTATTTTGGCATTAATTGGCGCATCTACATACTCGTGTTTAACATCCACTTCATCATCCCAGGCAAAATTGAACAGTAATAGCCCAATAACAATTACATGGACTGCAACTGATAAAATAATAGGAACAATGTTCTTTTTTTCTGACACCAATTAATACCTAATCGTTTATTACAATGCGTCGGTCATTAAACCAACATTTTCAACACCAAACTGTTGTCTCAACTCATCCATCAGCTCAACCACAGTTCCATAAGGAACTCTACGGTCACCTTTGATCATGATCGGAGAGTTCGGGGAGTTTTTACGCTCTCTAGCAATCAAAGTCATCAATTCGTCCAACGTTAAATCACGGAACTGTCGCGAACCAATATCCATATGAAAAGACTCATCAGCTTTAATGCCCACTACAAAAGGATCATATTCATCCGGCGAAATAGGCTCCGCATGAGCACTCGGTAATTCAACATCAATACCAGCAGTAATCAGTGGTGCGGTAATCATAAAGATCACCAACAACACCAACATCACGTCGATATAAGGTACGACGTTAATTTCAGCATTGGGCCGGCGACGCTCTCTACGCACTAGTTGATTCATGATGGCTCCTAGCTATGCGCTTTACGGTGTAACACACCGGAGAATTCTTCCAAGAAATTCTCATACTGAGTTTCAATGCGTTGTAAGCGGTTGGTGAATCGGTTGTAGGCAATAACAGCAGGAATTGCCGCGAACAAACCCATCGCTGTTGCAATCAAGGCCTCTGCAATACCTGGAGCGACCATGGCCAGAGTAGCCTGCTTCACTGCACCAAGCGCAATAAAGGAATTCATAATGCCCCATACAGTACCGAACAAGCCGATATAAGGTGTCACTGAACCAACGGTTGCTAGAAAAGATAAGTTACGCTCAAGTTTTTCCACTTCGCGGCTATGAGCCACTCGCATCGCACGGTGAGTTCCATCCATCACCGCCTCAGGGCTGACGCCACTTTGCTGACGCAAACGCATAAACTCACGATAACCCGCCTGAAACAAGGATTCCAAACCGGTAACCGGCTTTTGACGCTGCGATAAATCCGTAGAGAGTTTGCCTAAATCAATACCAGACCAGAATCGGTCTTCAAACTTTTTACTTTCTCTGGAAGCACTGTTCAAAACGCTGGAGCGCTGGAATATCATAGCCCAGGAAATAACCGATATTAATAACAACAAGACCATGATGGCCTGTACGGGAATACTGGCATGTAAAAACAGGTTGGCAATCGACATCGGGTCTTCAGACGTTGATAGAACTGTTGTTGTCGTTTCAGCACCAGTCACGAGCTATCTCCTCTTTTAAATAATCAGGCATGGCAGCAGGTTTCATGGTTTTCATATCAACACAAGCCACGCGTATTGTTGCTTTATTTACTGCTAATTGTTGTTCATCATCAGTGACCACTTCCTGCTCGAAAATCACGCTAGTTCTACGAACGCTAGCAATTCGTGTTTTGATCAGAAGTTTGTCATTAAAACGGGCCGGAAGGAGGTATTTGGCATCAACATGCGCCACAGCAAAAGCTAAGCCCTTGTCAATCAAGATATCCTGTTCCCACCCCAAAGAACGAAGCCATTCTGTACGACCGCGCTCATAAAACTTTAAATAGTTGGCGTAAAAAACCACGCCCGCCACATCTGTGTCTTCGTAATAGACTCTAACAGGCCAAATAAATTCACGCACACTCATTGTTTTTGCGACTCAGTATTATAACGATTCAAATAGTAAATAGTGTTAATAGCATCTCGAAAAATCTGCAATGGCATTGGCAAATTTCCCTTATATATTCAGTAAATTAGTTAAACAGGTCGGGATCTTGAGGAATAATCTCGAAATGCTGATAGGCAAGCTTGGTAGCGATTCGACCACGTGGCGTACGTTGAATGAAGCCCTGCTGGATTAAAAACGGCTCCAACACCTCATCAATGGTATCGCGTTCTTCACCAATAGCTGCCGCCAGCGTATCCAGCCCCACCGGGCCGCCAGCAAACTTCTCAATAATGGTCAGCAATAATTTGCGATCCATCATGTCAAAGCCTTTATGATCAACGTCGAGCATATCCAAGGCGCGGTCGGAAATATCTTGAGTAATCACGCCATCAGATTTGATTTCCGCATAATCTCGAACCCGTCGTAACAGACGATTAGCAATCCGTGGCGTGCCGCGAGACCGACGGGCAATTTCCAGCGCGCCCTTCTCTTCAATCGGCAAATCCAGAATGCGCGCAGAGCGCATCACAATATGAGTTAAATCTTTTAAGTTGTAGAACTCTAGCCTTTGCACAATGCCAAAGCGATCGCGCAATGGCGATGTTAATAGCCCCGCGCGCGTCGTAGCCCCGACCAAAGTAAAAGGTGGTAGATCAATTTTAATCGAACGCGCCGCCGGTCCTTCACCAATCATGATATCCAGCTGATAATCTTCCATCGCAGGATAGAGCACTTCTTCGATGTGTGGACTTAAACGGTGGATTTCGTCAATGAATAAAACGTCATTAGGCTCAAGGTTGGTCAGCATGGCTGCTAAATCGCCTGCTTTTTCCAGCACCGGGCCGGAAGTATGCTTGATGCCCACGCCCATTTCATTGGCAATGATATTGGATAAGGTGGTTTTACCTAGGCCGGGAGGGCCAAAGATTAATACATGGTCTAATGCTTCCTGACGCTTTTTAGCAGCGCCTAAGAAGATCTCCATCTGTTCGCGGACTTTTTCCTGTCCAACATATTCACCTAACGTGGTCGGGCGAATAGCGCGATCAAACTGATCTTCGTCAGCAAACTCAGATGGTGCGATGATGCGGTCATGCTCAATCATTGGATTTCGTGCAAAGGCACTACCGATAAATAACGTGAAGCTAGTCTACCAAGTGTCTGTAACTTATGGAACCACGCCATTCGCGATTTCCATAATTGGTCATAATTGGGCTAGATCCCTTGCTCCAATTGCTCTTGGAGCTCGAGCCACTCTTCCTCTGTCTGCTCTAACAGGTCCTTCACTTGCGAATATTCACCGCTCAACTCCGCCAGTTTAGGCTTGTTGCTTTCTTCATACAGCGTCGGATCAGCCATAACGTCATCAAGCTTGGCTTTTCGCTGCTGCAATTCGTCTAATTTTTGCTCAAGTTTTCTCAGTTTATTTTTCAGCGGTTGCAGCTGCTTGCGTTTTTCTGCTTCGACCTTTCTCTGCTCTTTGCGTGAAAGCTCACTATCGGCACTACTTTTATGCGACTCAGCCTGTTCGCCTGATTCGATATTGTTAGTACTACTTGCCGCATTCTTTTGCTGCAAAGTATCCTCTAATGACCAACGGGCATAATCGTCGAGATCGCCTTTGAAAGGCGCAACCTTACCATCAGCCACCAGATACAAATCATCACACACGGTTCGTAGCATGTGCCGATCGTGCGATACCAACACCATAGCGCCTTCGAAACTCTGAAAAGCAATGGTCATGGCATGACGCATTTCCAGATCCAGGTGGTTAGTCGGCTCATCCAGTAACAATAGATTGGGTTTTGCATAAACCAGCATGGCTAACACCAGGCGTGCCTTTTCGCCGCCCGAAAACGGTGCCACCGGCTCAAGTGCCTTATCACCATTAAAATCAAAGCCGCCTAGAAAATTGCGCAACTCTTGTTCAGTGGCTTTTGGGTAGTCGCGTTGAAAATGTTGGATAGGCGACATTTGCGGATGCAGCTGCTCCAACTGATGCTGCGCAAAATAGCCAATATTGAGCGTTTTAGCGGATATTTTTTCGCCTGCCAATAATTGCAGCTCGTCAGCCAGCACTTTAATCAAGGTCGATTTACCGGCACCATTTTTACCTAGCAAGCCAATGCGGTCGCCGGGCATCAATGAAAAGCCAACGCCCGATAAAATCTTTTTAACACCACCATCGACTTGATAACCGGCATCCGCTTCTTTCAGTTGCAACAAAGGACTCGGCAAATGGCCCAGTTCAGGAAAAGCAAAATCAAACGGTGAATCAACGTGCGCTGGGGCAATTTTTTCCATACGCTCTAAAGCCTTAAGACGGCTCTGCGCCTGCTTGGCCTTCGAAGCTTTAGCTTTAAAGCGATCGACAAAGGATTGCATGTGAGTGATTTCTTTCTGCTGACGTTCGAACTGCGCCTGTTGTTGCGCTAACTGCTCCGCCCTTTGAATTTCAAAGTCGGAATAATTACCGCTATACAGCGTGACCTTCTGCTGTTCTATATGAGCAATACGGTTTACCGTGCGGTCGAGAAAATCGCGGTCGTGGGAAATAAGCAGCACAGCGCCCTGATAAGCTTTAAGCCAGTTTTCCAGCCAGATCACCGCTTCCATGTCCAAGTGGTTAGTCGGCTCATCGAGTAATAAAAGATTTGAGCGACACATCAAAGCCTGCGCCAGATTCAAGCGCATCCGCCAACCGCCCGAAAAACTCGATACCGGCAAAGACTCCTGCTCAGCGCTAAAGCCCAAACCATGCATTAAAGCACCAGCGCGAGCGCGTGCCGAGTAACCATTAATTTCATCCAGACGTTGATGCAGTTTAGCCACTCGTTGACCATCCGCATCATTGTGCTCCCCTGAAACCGCCCTTTCCTCTAAACGAGCCAGCTCCGCCTCGATATCA
>JAPHRL010000092.1 GCA_026195755.1 Kangiella sp.
AGCTCGCTGATAATACTGGCTGCCTGCGGACTACTGGTCACTTCATAAGTCTTTTCTTCTGCGTTATTAGCATTGCTAATCGACTCCAGGAAGATCTGCATATTTTTGAGTGCACCAAGGCTCTGTTTCAAGGCACTCGCACTGCCGGGATCGCCGACATAATGAATAATCTCAGCAAATGCATCATTCACCACCTGCTCTGGTGCCGCATCAATATCAGCACTATCAGGAATGAGTCTTTCATAACGATTGATATTATTATTAACCCGAGAAGATGCTACTGTATCGACCACATCCTTTGCTGCATCGAGATCCCCCCCTTCATCTTTAGGTCTTGCCAGCATCACATTGTCACGTATAGCTGAATACAAGCGTTCTATCGGTGCATTGACCCCTGTCAGCTCCTGCAGCATCAAGGCCCCTTCTTCTGGTGTAGAAAACTCTCTAACAGCTACATCACTAATCAACTCTTTCCAATAGAAGATATAGTCACTGAAGTATTTATTGCGAACCTGTTCCTGAATGTCGAGTATCGAAAGTTTATCCAGGCTTTCAGTTTCATCAGAGGGAAGCACCCATGAGTCTTTTGACAGAATCTCACTGATTTTTTTGCTTTCTCTTTTGAATACTCCATGATAACCAGCCTGGGTATAGAGCCCTGGGATTCCCTCGCGTAAAGACTTACCACTTTTTCGGTAGAAGTAGCCTTCGACTTTTTGTGATAGATAATCACTTGGCTTGAACTCTGGCATAGCCGTTAAATAATTATCTAACAGGCTGTT
Organism: Kangiella sp.; assembly: GCA_026195755.1. GTDB lineage: Bacteria > Pseudomonadota > Gammaproteobacteria > Enterobacterales > Kangiellaceae > Kangiella. Next base: position 783 of record JAPHRL010000092.1, read on the forward strand.
ATAAACGCGCTCAACCAAAGAAACCTTACTTAGTTTATTCTGCGCATAATCGATTAACTTGCCATCTTGCTGGGGCAGAGCCATTTTCTGATCAAGAAAATAGCTCAAGTGGGATTTCAGATCAGTTCTTAGCTCTTCGTTAATCTCGCCTGGAAAGTCTCGGCGCCATAAATGTTCAAATAATGAAGTGATGTCTTTGTCTTCTTTATGCTGTGGCAGGTAGAACATCAAATATATTCGTAACAATTCATACAAATAGTCATGATGATTTTTTGCCTGGAGCATTTCTTTTTCTAAGGTCCCCTTTAGATAAGGACCATAATAGTTCACTAGTCCTTTGCTGTAGACTTCACGGGTGATACCACCAAACTTGTCTCCTTGATATAAGCCAAAGCCTTCGCTTAACGCATTCTTGTTTGCCAGTATCTGACTGGAGAACTTCTTTAGGACGTTAAGACCACCGTTTAACTCTATAAGATTGGACTGCTCGTTTATTCCGCCATTACTGGCCTCGGTATATTCTGATACTAACGAAGAGGTACTATCGATAATCTGCTTATTATTAGCGTAACTGTGTGACCAGAGATAACTTAAAGTGACAAGGCAGAAGCCGGAAACTGCATAGCCAACGCGATGAATCAGGCGCTGTCTTTTCTGGTAGCTAATATTAACGCCGACCAGTTTATCTTCTTTAAATATGACGTCCTTCAACAGCCGCTTAATAAAATAGCCCTTGCCTTCTAACTGGCTTGCAGCGCTGCGCTCTCGTTGGAAACCAAAGCTATTGGATATTTCACGACCGATACGGTTTATGGGTGTGCCTTCCTGCGTGGCACTGGTGATATAAACACCTCGCAACAAGATAGGCTCTTCATATCGGTTCTGACTAAATGCTACCTGAATGAAGTCATCAATATTCTTTTGCGCAAGACGCAACTGTCTTGGGAAGCTGTAAATAAGTGCTCGTCTTTGCTCACTTTTTTCGGACTGCAACTTCTTTGATAGCTTGCGCTCAATGCTTTGTATCAGCTCGACAAAATATTTATTAAACTTCGCTACTGCATGATGATGGCTAAAGTCCTCATCCACTTCAAAAGTGAAACCAAACACTTCTTCTCTTTCATCACGCGAAATGTCATCAAACAGTTCATTGAAACCAGCTAGCAAATCACCTTTGCTTAGCATCAGGTAAACCGGGATATTGACTCCCAGCTGCATCTTCAACTCTTGAATTCTTTTGCGAATAGTGCCAGCCAGCTCATTGATTTCAGACTGGGTTTGCTGCAATAAATCGGCAATACTAATCGTAACAATTGCCCCATTGACGGGGCGCATTGGTCGTGATTTTTTCAACAGATCCAAAAAGCCAAGCCATGCTCTTGAGTCAACCTCTCTATAACTATCCTGAGTGGTGTAACGCCCAGCCGTATCAAGTAGTACAGCATCGTCGGTAAACCACCAATCGCAGTTTCTGGTACCACCAACCCCTTTAATAGGACTCGCCCCGAACTCATCTGCTAGCGGCAGATTTACGCCAGAATTGACGATACTGGTAGTTTTACCGGCACCGGGTGGGCCAATTAAGACATACCAGGGTAACTGATAGAGGTTTTTTCCTTTAAAGTCACTTTTCTTTAAATATTGCAGCGCATCTGACATGCGCTGTTCCAGCACCGCAATTTCATCATCCGATGACTGCTCAATCTCAAGCTGATCCTGCTCTTCTTTTGAGATATGCTCAATCAGCTTTTTATTTTTACTGCTCGCCTGTTGCAGTTTCCAGAACTTAACAGCCAACCAAATACAGGCAATAATCAGTAACAAGCTGATTCTGGCGCTAACACTGGCTAATATTTCATAACCACCAATACTAATCAGTGGTCCACCGAACCACACTAAAGCGATAATAGCGAGCACCACCAATACCATTATGATGATTTTATGTGTTATTACCTTACCTATTTTTCTTATTATCCCTGACATACTAACGCCCACTCACTTCCACTGTTTGTTGCTCTTTAAACTTGTCGTTAACCCACAACAGAATCTCTACTCGTCTGTTTAATGCTCGATTAACATCAGTGTCATTGGCCACTCTTGGCTCCGCTGACCCACGCCCTTCTGCTGTCACTCTTCCGGATAAATTCTGATTCTGATTTAAAATCCTGACCACCGAATTTGCTCTGGCTAAAGATAGTTCCCAATTTGAATGATATTTTGCGGTAAATATTTTCTGGTCATCGCTATGGCCTACCACTTGAATGTGACCTGGTGTGGTGGTCGCAATCTGCCCGATCTTTTCGATTAAAGCGACACTGTTTTCATTGATCTGAGCACTCGCTGATGAGTACATTTGATTGCTGGTAATAATAATTGCAACATGATCGATATCTTCAACCACCTGTAATAAACCACGCTCTATTTCAGTGCTTAATAATTGACGCAAGTTTTTTGCATAGTTAATCACCGACTCGCTACTTGCTTGATTAGCTCTGTTTTCCGGTACTAAAGAAGCGATGCTGTTATAGACAGGTTCTGCTTTTTGACTCAGCTTATAACTAAAGGACAGATACAACCCAAGCAGAATAGTTACGGTTAAAATCCCCACTGCCCATAACGGAATTGCTCGTTGCTTTTCGATGAGGTCGGTCACATTGCTGCGCCAACGGGGTGACAGATCTTTTTCTTGTTCAGGTTGCAGTTTTTTTAGTACAGCATAGAGCTGCTCCTTTTCTACCTCCAACCGCTCAAAACCATTATCTTCAACTCGGTATTTACCTTTAAAACCTAGCTGCAAGCACAAATACATCAGCTCTAATAGATGCTGATTATTGAGCGCCACCTTGACTCGTTCATGGATAATTTTGAAAAACTGTTCGCCACCCCAGGTTTGTTTATAAAAAACACTTAACAAGCTTTTTGTGCTCCAGATACTGTTCGCGCCCCATGGCGAGTTTAAGACAATCTCATCAATCAACGAGCAAATGGCATACCTTGCTTCAGCAATCGTCTCTGAACTGATATCGTCCTGTCTCAGTTGTTGTTCAAACTCTTTGATATGACTCATACACTGCTTGTGCAGCATATTGATATTATTAATTTGTGTTGCCTGCTTTAACTCAATAGCGAGACTTAATAGCGTTGTAGCGGAGTCGATGACAGGATTTACTCCAATCTTAAATGCGCTCAAAGGTATTTTCTGGCTTCTGTTTAAATCAGGTTCCAGCGTTTGCTCATTAACATCCATCGAGCGCTGCATTCCGCCCGGCCTTGGCACCAGTATTGTTCTATCCATATCCCTCATATCATCACTCTCGTTTTCTATTCCTTTGCATTACTTAGGACAGTTCATTTTTTATTGCCCATAACTCCACATCAAGACCAGGGAAGTCACCAGAAATATGAAACGCAATACTTCTTGAGTTACTATTCTCAGTCCACAATGGAGAACGGCTATCAATTGCAAAATAGCTATAATCTTTTTTAACCGGTACTTCTCTTGGCGCTACCGACATTTCCGATAGGTTTATTCCCGGTAATTGTGCATTAACCAATTGTCGGATATTGCTCAGACTGCCAATTTTTATTTGTCTGGGTAATTGCTCTTTTAATTCTCTCGTTGCTATTTCTGCTTTAGCAGCAATTACGAAACTGGCCTGCTTAAACAGTTCTAGCTGATCAATGTGAGCAACTTTTACGCCGTAACCCTTATCTTCCAGTGCTATTTCATGAGCACTTTCATCTAACACATGGCTTAAGTATTGTTTAATAGTTGTCTCGACCTGGTTAAAACATTCGTCAATCATGTTTTGCGAGTAAGCCATCTGTTTTTGCGGCTTACGCGCCGCCCCATAGAAGGTTGCCAATTCCGCTTCCAGATTCACCAAAGATAAATACAATTCATAAGGAACGGTGAATTCCTGCTCCAGTAACTGTTGTAACTCGGCCAAATACTTATTGAGCAATTGCAAAATGAGATAGTTATGGATGCTGCTTGCAGTTGAGTTATCGACCCCCATGACCTTATCTGCTAATTTTTCCCTGCGGTGATCCAGAAGGCTTAGCAAATTATTCATTCGACTGTTCAGCACAACGCTCGCATGTACATCTAGCACAACCGGCACAAAGGTCTCATCAAGCTCAATGCTGCCATCCTGCTTTTTCTCTTTAATTCTTGCAATCGGTAGACACTCATAACCATCCTGACTTTTACCCTCGACAATCAGCCGATAGTTTTCTGCAGCGACTTCAATCGCAATCTCACTTTCTTCACCTTCATTGATACTGCCAACTTTCCTTAGCTCTTTTCTGTAGCGCTTACTGGAATCGGTACCAATTTCTTGCGCTACCAGCTCCTTATTGTCAACACTCTCTGCGATTGCCAGCATGATTCGCTTATCATTGATATCCTTGATTTCTGACAGATCTAACAATGACGGCAACAGATTTCTTTCTGGAATCGAAAAGTAGGTGCCGTCTTTCAATAAGCCTTCAGCTTCCTTTAAACCAAGCTTGCCTTGTAGCAACTGCTCTTTATTCAGTGTCAGTTTCTTTAATCCATAGCCATGCCTGGACAAAGATTTTGCTACTCTCTTTAACTGATACTCGTTGTATTGGTCTTGTTGCTGGAAGTGCTCAGGAGTTAAAAATAAGCCTTGTGACCAAACCACCTTGTTGCTCATCGAATGTCCTTATTGCTTAATGATTGTTTTACCTTCTATGGCTATCGTTAGCTCATCAGATTCTTCCAGGTCGTGCATCACCTTCCATTGGCTATTATCAATATCTTTAAATGCAGCCACTATCATCAAATGCTTCGTTGATACATCTGTTAAGATTGTCTGTACTATTGCTTGACCTGGGTTGACCTGAAACTCCTTCATGCTTGAAACAGCTGCTTCAAACTCTGATCCGGTCTGATCGTAAACACTGAAGAAGTCCAAGCCGTCGGTCGCGACTTCTTTCTTCAATTCATATAATCGAAGAACGATTGGCGATGACCGTCCAAGCTCGTCAGGATTTACCTGTTCGGCCACATTGATACGCAGCTCAACCTCCTCACCTTTACCGCCTTTCAACAAGCTACAGCCGCTTAATGCAACCGCTACAACAACCATTAATACTAGATTTTGTAAGCCATTTAGAAATTTCATTTGTTTGCCTCTATCTCACACCTAATGCTGTCAGTTGCGCTTCATACGCTTCTGCAAATTCTTCGGAAAACCGTTTTCCCGAACCTTGACCCAATTCTTCGTTGACTCTCTTGTACTGTTCTTTGTATCGATCCCAGTGCCTTGCTTTTTTCGCTACCGGAATCCATTTTTCCAGGCTTTTATTATTGTCCTCTTCCACTGCAAAGTTCTCAGGGCTTAGCTGATCCAGCACAGCATTCACGGCGCCTTCGGTGCCTGCCATCAATGCCAGCTCATGACTGCTCATGTCTTTAAAGCATTCCTGTATTGCCTGATCCCAGCTTAAAAATCCCGGGATGCGTCGAGCAAACAGGTTTCTGATCGCTTCATCAACATTGATGGAGAATTTCAGAGGATTGTTTTCCTGAGTTCGGATAGTAGTCTGCATCACCCTGAACTCACTTTTCATGCTGGCCCGAGCGCGTAAAATATCCAGCATCCCTTGCAATGACAGCCTCAAGGCTGCGCCCAATCGGTGATAAAACTCCGGCTGATTACTCAGCTGGATTTCCTCGGCAGTTAAACCCAGCCCCTTCAATAACGCCGTCATACACACTTGCGTATTGTCACTACTACTGCCGGCTCCATTATTTTCACTAGTCTCAACCTTGTGTTGAGTCATAGGTGCGGCTGGGATTGACGGTACTTCTTGTGGTTGCTGTTTTTGATTTGGCTCTAGTTGTGATTGTTGTTGCGGTATCTGGCCACTTTGAATACCACCCTGAATACTCTGTTCCCACTCTTCAGGAATTGGCTGGCTCTTAGGTATCTGGGCAGCCTCGATCGGTTTATCCGTTAAGTCGGATGTTGGTATGTGTTTTGGGGCTGGGGCACTGTAACTCTCATTCAGAGGATTCGGACTTGCTTGAGATGTGTGCGCATTTTGCTCAAAAGCTGCTTGCTGACTGGTTGCCAGCTCCTGGTATGCAGGGATTGCTTGATTGCGGGGGGCTGTCTCAAGGTGCGGAGCGCCTTGATAGTGGTTTTGCTCCTGCACCTGCACACCACCGGCGTGTTCATAATCCATCGCTTCATGGTTTCTGACTTCAACCTCGATTTCATATTCACCAATCTGCAGATAATCTCCATCCTGCAATAAGCGAGACTGGCCTTTACCTACCGGTTCTACAGATCGATTGATAAACAAACCATTCGTTGAATAATCGGTAACTGAATAGCCACCGGCTTCAAAACTAATGACGGCGTGCGTACTCGATACGATCTTTTCTGGATCTGGAAGTATCCAATCTGAATCTGCTGAGCGTCCAATAACACCACCCACACGATCAAAGGTCTTAGTAGCGACCTGATCCGGAGTTAAACGGTGGAAACTGGTAATTCGAAGTGTTAATTGCTTCATCTTCTATGACCTTTGTTCTTATCCCTTTTCGACTTAACCTCAAAGATGCCAACGTTTCGCGGCATTCGATTGGTTAGTCCAACAAATATACAAACACCTTTTATAACCATCTGTTATATAAATTTATGAGTCTTCAATGACTGCCTTTCGCTTCAATTTTGGTGCCTGCTTTGGCAGCAACAATTCGGCAAATCTCGCAGAGAATAAAAAAATTAGGCGCCGATGATAGATGATTTAATCGACAATTCAAACTCATTTTGGAATATTTGATAAATACTTCTCAGATATA
>JAPHRL010000005.1 GCA_026195755.1 Kangiella sp.
TGAACCACTGGACACCATCTTAATGGCCAACAAAACCCCTCTCTATCAAGCTCATGTCGATGCCAATGCGCGAATCGTTGATTTCGGTGGCTGGGACATGCCTCTCAACTATGGATCTCAAATTGATGAACATCACGCAGTCCGCCAGGATGCGGGTATGTTTGATGTGTCTCACATGACAGTTGTTGAGGTTACGGGCGGTGAAGCCAAGGCCTATATGCGTTATTTGCTAGCCAATGATGTGGATAAGCTAAAAGAGCCGGGCAAGGCACTTTATAGCGGCATGTTGAACGAAAAAGGCGGCGTTATCGACGATCTTATCGTTTATTATTTGACTGATACGCATTACCGTACGGTGGTCAATGCTTCTACTCGCGATAAAGATCTTGCCTGGATGGAAAATGTCGCCCAGCAATTTGACGTGGCCATCGAAGAGCGCGTTGACGTCGCCATGATTGCGGTACAAGGCCCCAATGCAATAGATAAAGCGCAAAGCATTATGAGCGACGAGCAGAAAGCTGTGGTAGCAGACCTTAAGCCCTTTGTCGCAGCACAAGCTGGCGACCTGTTTGTAGCACGTACTGGCTATACCGGTGAAGATGGCTATGAAATTATTGTCCCAGACTCGCAAGGCATCGAATTCTGGAATCAGCTGGTTGAGGCGGGCGTTAAGCCATGCGGGTTAGCAGCGCGCGATACGTTACGTTTGGAAGCTGGTATGAATTTATATGGCCATGATATGGACGAAACAGTATCACCACTTGAGGCTAATATGGGCTGGACCATCGCCTGGGAACCAGAAGATCGAGACTTCGTGGGTCGTAAAGCTTTAGCTGAGCAAAAAGCGCAAGGCGCACCACGCAAAATGATTGGCCTGGTGTTAGAAGATAAAGGCATCATGCGTGAAGGGCAGGAAGTGGTGGTCAATAATGAGGTGGTCGGGGTGATCACTTCAGGCACCATGTCACCAACCACCGGCAAGAGTATTGCTATGGCGCGTGTCAATCGTGACCTGAATGAAGAGCAAGTCTTAGTTCAGGTGCGTAAAAAGCAGCTGGCAGCCAAGGTGGTAAAGCCCAGTTTCGTGCGTCAGGGCAAGTCACTAATATAGTCGAATCAGCAGCCCCAGGCAGCGGTTTCTGCTTGGGCAGGCGAAAAGTTTCATATACAATACGCTTACTTTTTGAGCGACAATTAACATCAAGCCGACAACAGGCTAATCATTGAGGAATGTTTAAATGAGCCAGATTCCAGCAGAATTAAAATACGTATCTAGCCATGAGTGGATCCGTGATGAGGGTGACGGAGTTGTAACAATAGGTATTACTGACCACGCACAAGAATTATTGGGTGACGTTGTGTTCGTAGACGCGCCAGAAGTTGACAGCGAAGTGGATGTAGGCGATGAGATCGCAGTGGTTGAGTCGGTTAAAGCAGCTTCTGACATCTATGCGCCATTAGCGGGTACCATTCTAGAAGTGAACGAAGAACTGGAAGACTCACCAGAGCACATTAATAGTGATCCCTATGGTGATGGCTGGATGTTCAAGATGAAGCTGGTCGATGCGGGTGATATGGATAGCTTGCTATCAGCAGAAGAGTACGCTGACGAAATCGCTGAAGACTAATTCAACTTCCTGCTGCGTCGTTAAATGTGTTAATTACTCAGCTCGTTTACCTAAGTAAACCACGCTTCGTAATTAATACATTTGCCTAGCATCAGAAACATGAATACTTTTTAGCTTTTAGGAAACTAGTCTAGCCTAAGAAAATTTTTCTTAAGTTTTTACGCAATGACTTGTTTGGCAGATAGATTTAAAGAGCTCCTCCAAATAAGCACGTTTGCCTTGCGCTAGAAACTTGAATGCGCTGACAAGAGTTATTTCAAGTTCAGAAATTTAGTAAGAGTTTGATTTAAGGCCTCGAATTAATATCGGGGCTTTTTCTGTTTTAATTAGTGGCTGATTTTGGCCGTTTAACCAAAGTAGGTATTTGAAAGCTATGGCTGACACATTGAGTTTGAAAGGGGCACCTTTGCAACAACTGCAACAGTCCGATGACTTTATTCGTCGTCACTTAGGCCCTCGTGAGGACGAAATCCAGGAGATGTTACAAGAGCTGAACTTAAGTTCGCTGGATGATTTGGTGGAAAAGGCTGTCCCACTTAAAATTCAAGTTGATGCGCCGCTAGCGGTTGAAGAGTCGCGTTCTGAA
>JAPHRL010000025.1 GCA_026195755.1 Kangiella sp.
AAGCCGATCTGGTTGATCATACTGTAGGCCAGTACTCGACGAAGGTCATTTTCAATAACTGCGAAGAAAATCGGGAAGCAGGCCATGGTCACGCCGATGTAGATCAACAGTTCGGTACCGGGATAAGCACGTGCCAACGCATACACCGCAACTTTCGTGGTAAAGGCACTTAAAAAGACGGTTCCGGTAGGCGTAGCTTCCGGATAGGCATCGGTTAGCCAGTTGTGCAACATTGGAAAGGCGCACTTGATACCAAAGGCGATAAATATTAACCAGCCCGCAGTACCTTCAAGGCCAATCAAGCTAAAGCTGATGCTTTGCTTGTGGTAAGCGTAAAAAATGATACCGACCAGTAAAATCACCCCGGAGAGCACCTGAATGATCAGATAACGCATACCGGCCACATAGGAGCGTTCAGTACCTCTGGCCCAAATCAAAAATACCGAGGTTATGGCCAGTAGTTCCCAGAAAACAAACAAAGTAAGCAAGTCGCCGGCAAATACAGCACCGATTGCGCTGCCAGCGTACAAAAGCCCACTGATTTGCTGCAAGGTGTCCTTGACGTGAATGGAGAATAAAATAGCCAGGAAAGCAGCAATATGAAAAATATAACCAAACAACAGGCTCAGCTTATCGACACGATAGATTTCTAAGGAGAATCCGGCCAGCTCAAAGCCAACACTGGTTCCCACCGGCACTGTTAATAAGTGTAATCCGCTCAAAACAGGAGTGATCAAAAGCACCGCTTGACGCACACGCCCTCGGGTCAATAAAGCTATCAGTGCACCAATAAAGAACGGCGCGAAGGCTGGCATCTCAATCATCCACATGCTCGCCTCCTGCTTTCTTCTCTTGATTCTTGCTTTCCACTTTGTGCTGTTTTAATTCGATACGGTTATAATAATCTTCATCGCGCATCAAAAAGGTTCGCATCCACTTGGCTACCAACACTAGGACTACACAGCCCACAAAACCATAGATCGCGTAAAAGCCAAATAATGATTCCCATGAATGATAAATATGGCGATGAATGACAAAGTCTAATAGCACCAAGACAATACAAATGGCGTACACCACATAGAGAAGGCGCTTAACATTTTTCGGGTTATCAAATAAATACTGTTTCTCAGTATTATTCTGCTTAGCCATTAATACCTCCGGACAAACCTGCTAGAGAAGCGGCCAGCTCGTAAAACACATGAGGCCAGCAAAATAACACCATCGTCATTATGGCCGTTATTGATAAGGCAACCAATGATGGCCAAGGGGCTTCTTTAATCTGAGCTCTTTCAATTCGTATAACTTTTGCATTCTCGCGAAAATCCGCCCCTTGAGGGCCAGCTCCGGGGAAGAAAGCTCGCAATGGGATTGGTAATAAATAGGCGATATTCAGTAAAGAACTGACCATCAAAACACTCATCACAATCCATTGGTGAGTGTCCAAAGTTCCCATCAATAAATACCACTTACTCCAGACACCAGCCGCTGGTGGTAAGCCGATAATGCTCAAGCTGCCGATGAAGAATGCAATCATGGTAATCGGCATGGCTTTACCGAGCCCTCTCATGTCACTGATCTCAGTTTTATGAGCCGCCACCATAATCGCACCCGCGCAGAAGAACAGTGTGATTTTACCGAAGGCATGAGCAACAATGTGGAGGGCACCGCCGAGAATGCCGGCTTGCGAAGCCAGCAAGGCACCAATCGTGATGTAGCCCAATTGACTCACCGTGGAGTAAGCCAATCGCTTCTTGAGATTATCCTGGCGCATGGCGACCAACGAAGCCAGTAGCACCGAAGCTGCTGCCAAATAAAGCAACCATTGAGTGGCAGGAATATCGCGCAACAGGTCAATGCCAAAGATATACACACAAACTTTAAGTACAGTGAAAACACCGGCTTTTACAACCGCAACGGCATGCAACAAAGCACTAACAGGGGTTGGCGCGACCATTGCTGCTGGTAACCAACGGTGGAATGGCATAATGGCGGCTTTACCAATGCCAAATATAAACAGCACCAGCAAAACGCTGGTAGCGACTTTAGAAGTGCTATCGTCAAACACGCCACCTTGAGTAAAGGTTAATGTACCTGTCTGCCACCAGGTACCGACAATCGCTAACAGCAAGAAGCCAATAGAAGTTGCCAACAATATCGACAAATAAGTACGCCCACCCTGCTTGGCTTTTTCAGTGCCAGCATGGGTAACCAATGGATAAGTGGATAATGTCAGAACTTCATAAAATATAAATAAAGTGAACAGGTTGTCAGCGAAAGCCAAACCCATAACGGCTGAAATAGCCACTGCAAAGCAAGTGTAAAAGCGGGTTTGGTTCACTTCACCATGACCGCGCATATAACCAATCGCATAAACCGATGTAACAAGCCACAAGGAACCAGCAACCATACTGAACAAGACACCAAGAGGTTCAGCTTTAAAAGCAATATCTAATCCAGGGAGCAGTTCGATCCAGTGAATATAAGCGGCTTGCCCCGCATCAAAATTCTGATAAAACACAATGACTGCAATTAGCAATAAGCCACCAGCGATCAAGGTCACTGCTTCACGCAAGTTAGGCCACTTGCCGAAAATAATAATGCCTGGGATTGCCAGTAACGGCAAAATAATGATCAACTGCATTAATACACTTTGCTCAATCATTTTGCCACCTCAAACAAGCTTGCAGCAATCTGCTCGGACAGGCCAACGGTAAAGCCAGTGTCGATGCCGAAATAAATATTGGCTAATACTAAAATCCAGGTGGGAATTAAAATCATCAAAGGTGCTTCTTTGTAAGGTGCGCTGTCTTGCATGGCTTTACGGAAATAAGCAACCTCAACGATTCGCCATACGTAAATCACTGCCAGCAATGAACCGATTAAGACTAATACAGCAATCGGCCACCAGTTCGACTCTAATAAAGCTAGAACCAAGTACCACTTACTGACAAAACCAACCGTTAATGGCACACCTATTAAACTCAAACCGCCAACCACAATGGCAGCCATGGTCCATGGCATTTGCTTACCGAGACCCGAAAAAGCTTTGAGGTTGACACTGCCCACGCGATAAATGAGTCCCGCCAAGGCAAGGAAGATGGCACCTTTCATTAAGGCATGATTGAACAGATGCAACAGAGTTGCGGTTAAACCTGTTTTTGAGCCAACGCCTAATCCTAAAATCATGTAACCAATTTGGGCGACACTAGAATAGGCAAACAACCGCTTCACGTTATCTTGGTAAATCGCCACAATAGAAGCAGCAAAAACACCCATCAAGCCGAGAGCAACCAAAATTTCTTGTAATGGCAAATGCGAGAACGAAAACTCAAAGCCATAAACGCTGAAGATAAATCTCAGCAAGACATAGATAGCCACTTTGGTTGCCGTTGCAGCCAAGAAGACTGTAGCAATCGATGGCGCATAAGCATAAGCATTAGGCAACCATAAATGTAACGGGAATAGTGCCAGCTTTAAGCAAACGCCAACCACGAAAAACGCAAAAGCGGTAAATACGGTTTTAGTCTGTTGCACTTCTGGCAAGCGCTCCGCCAGATCGTACATATTCAAGGTGCCGGTCATCATGTACATCAAACCGATACCAATCAAAATAAAAGTCGCTCCGATGGTGCCCATGATCAAATATTGATAGGACGCCCATAGTGCACGGCGATCTCGCCCCATGGCAATCATGGTATAGGATGCGAGCGATGAAATTTCCAAAAAGACAAAGACGTTAAAAGCATCACCAGTGGCTAAAATACCTAACAAACCAGTTAGGCATAAAAGATAAGCCACATAAAAATAGGTTTCTTTACGTTCACTCAATTCTTTACGCAGGCTTGGCCCCGCAGCCAATAAGGCTAAAGTGCTGATTGATGTCACCAAAATTAAAAGATAAGCATTCAGCAAATCGATCCGATATTCGATGCCGATCGGCGCAACCCAACCGCCTAATGAATAGCTTATTGTGCCTTGGGTCTGCACTTGTTGAAGCAACAAAATACTGTTCACAAAAGCTAACGCGCTGGCAATAAAAGTGAACCAGCGAACTAATCGTGCTTCACGTAAAATCAAACAAATAGGGGCTGCAAGCAAAGGAATAATTACTTGCAGTATCGGTAAATGCTCTATCACTATTCAGAACCCTCTTGCTGCAAGTCTTTTTCCTGAATCAAATCCTCTTCAACTGAGCCGTAAGCTTCTTTAATTCTAACCACCAATGCTAAACCTAATGCTGTGGTTGCTATCCCGACCACAATCGCGGTCAAAATTAATACATGCGGCAATGGGTTTGAATAAACCTTATAGGCCTCATTTAAAATTGGCGCAGTACCTGCGGTCACTTTGCTCATACTGATATAAAGAATAAACACCGATGTCTGAAAAACAGTGAGCCCGATCAGTTTTTTAATTAGATTGCCATGGGCAATGACAATATAAAAACCGCTCATCATCAGAATAATGACGATCCAGTAATTGTATTGTTCCAGAAAATTCATGCACTCTCTCCGTTGGCTTTACCAACTCGTCGGGCAAAGGTCAAAAAGATTAACATCATGGCGGTAGCGACGGTGATGCCAACCCCAAGCTCGATAATAATGATACCCACATGCTGACCTGTGATTGGATTTTCAGCTAAAGCGTTATACTCAAGGAAGCGCCCTCCATTTAGCATGGCTACCACACCGACACTGCCATAAATCAAAACCCCAACCGCTGCTAACACTTTCACGACAGGCATTGAAACAGCTTTACGCGTTGATTCGACGCCAAAAAGCATGGCATGTAAAATAATCGCTGCAGCAAAAATCACACCGGCCTGAAAACCACCCCCTGGACCATATTCGCCGTGGAATTGGACATACAGCGCAAACAACATAATAGGCGGAATAAGAATCTTACCAACGATACGTAAAATTTTATGCTGATACATTGGTGCAGGTTCATCACCTGTAGTGTCTGGCTTTCTTGAAAACTCAAGCATTGCCAAAACACCAATCACCGCAGTGAATACAACAACCACTTCCCCGAAAGTATCAAATCCACGATAGCTGGCTAACACCGAAGTGACCACATTTGGGATATCGATATCCTGAGCCGATTGTTGTAGATAGTAAGGCGCAACATGCGTCTGCACAGGTGCATTCAAATCACCAAAAGCAGGCATATCAAAAGTGCCGTAAACCAGCATAACGCCGGTAATCAACACAACGAATAATGCAATCCGGGGGTGATGAAGTTGCCTATTTTCGAAGCGCCCAGCCATAGATAAAACAGTCACCATCAAGATGGTAGAAATACCAGCGCCCACTGCAGCTTCGGTAAAGGCAACATCTACCGCATCCATAAGCACGAAGAAACTCGCCGTCAGCAGGCTATAAACACCCATCAACATAACCGAAGCAAACAGGTCTTTTGTAAACGCTAAAGACAATGCTGTTAACGTTAACAGTGCCAGAAGGATGACATTAATGGTAATTTCGATGACTCTGCTCCTTTAACTTCTCAAGATTGACTGTCGGTTTCTGAACGTGCTTTTCCAAACTTGTCTGGAATAGCGCTGTTATCAGATGATTTGCCCAGCAAAGGTCGTAAGCCACCATGTAAAGCAGCTTTGGCTAGAGCATGGCTTGATGTGGGGCTGGTCAACAAGATGAACAATAAAATCAGTACAAGCTTAACCAACACTGTGGCTTCCCAACCGGTTTGTAGCATTAAGCCAATCAGTATTAAGGCGCTACCCAAGGTATCGGTTACACCAGCCGCATGCATACGACTGAAAAAATCAGGAAAACGATGGATGCCAATGCCACCAGAGAAGCACATAAAACCGCCAGTAATTAACAGCGCCCAACTGACACCATCAAGAAACATGCTCATTGCGCATCCTCCTTGGAGTCTGCTACACGCTTATATTCAAAGAAGCGTAACACACCAATCACAGCAATAAAGTTGATCAGCGCATAAACCAGAGCGACGTCAAGAAACTCAGGGCGGCCCATTAAAAAGCCTAATACAGCAATGAATAAAACAGTTTTTGTCCCGAACATATTCACCGCTAAGATTCGGTCATAGATCGTTGGGCCAACAAATGCACGCACTATCGCGAGCATCATGGCAGCCATGATTGCAATTGCAGCAGCAAGAAACATTAATCCTCCAGTCGCTTAACTCTTCGATTCATCTCTCCACCCTGAAGATATTCGATCGAATCATAAGTCAGTGCATAAACTGTCATTACGCTGTCTTCTATATCCAGCGTTACCGTTCCTGGTGTTAAAGTGACTGAGTTACCATAGATAGTTTTGCCCATATCAGTTTTTTGACTCATTTGTAGCTGCATAACCACAGGGCTAATAGACTTGGGGCCAAGCCAGATTCGCTTAATCACACCAATGTTTGATTGAACAATTTCTTTAAGCAACCACAACCAGTAGCCAAAAATTCGGCTATTCAGGTTTAAAGGTTGCGACTCTTCATCAACAATATTCAGTCGATGAGCAA
>JAPHRL010000329.1 GCA_026195755.1 Kangiella sp.
ATCCTGACTATCGACGACAATTAATGAGGTAATACTACTTTCCTCCATTAAGTTTACTGCGTCTACCGCCAAAGTTTGGCTGGGAACCGTTTTGCATCCTTTAGTCATGACATCTTTAATGGGTGCATCAATATCCACATCTCGCTCAAAAGCACGACGTAAATCACCATCTGTAAAAATCCCCAATAAACTGCCGTTTTGGTCAGTCACAGTTGTCATACCCATACGCTTATCTGTCATTTCGAACAATGCATTGCGAATGGAAATATCGGGCTTCACAGAAGGAAAGGACTTGCCGGTGTGCATCAGGTCATCCACTTGCAAAATCAGGCGTTTCCCCAAGCTGCCGCCAGGATGTGACAAAGCAAAGTCATCTGGGGTGAAGCCTCTTGCTTCCAGCAAGCTCACGGCAATCGCATCGCCAAGTGCTAGCACAGCGGTGGTGGAGGCGGTGGGCGCGAGATTATGCGGACAGGCTTCTTGTTCAACTTGAACTTTAATATGCAGGTCGCTGGCTTTGGCTAAACTTGAACCTTCATTACTGGTGATGGAAATTAATTCGATACCGCGGCGTTTGATCACAGGAAGCAGGGCTGTAACTTCATGAGTTTCACCAGAATTGGAGAGAGCAATAACCACATCCAGTTCGCCAATCATGCCCAAATCACCGTGGCTGGCTTCGGCGGGGTGAACAAAAAATGCCGGCGTACCTGTGCTCGCGAAGGTCGCAGCCATTTTGCCACCAATATGACCAGACTTACCCATGCCAATGACCACTACTTTGCCCTGACAGGCGAGCAATGTATTACAGACAGCAACAAAGGTTTGATCCAATTGTTGTTTGAGATTTGTGACAGCAAGGTTCTCGATATCAATCACGCGTTCTGCGCTTTTCAAAAGTTGCTGTTCCAGATTTGAGTCACTCATTGACGACACCGTTGGTGGTTCTATTATTTTTAACCATAAGGTCAACAGACCCTAGAAGACGCGAACTATATAATACCCAATGAAGGCAGCAAGTAAAATAGCGCCTGCAAGACGGTTAATTTTACCTGGGCCACGAATACCGTATGCTAAGACTGCTAAAAGAACACATAATCCGAGCATGACGGGATAATCAATGGTTAGTATTTCTTTTTCAACCACTGGGGCGGCGATTAGCGCAGGAATGCCCAGCACCCCCAGCAGGTTAAAGATGTTAGAGCCAACCACGTTACCAATCGCAATTTCATGCTCATTTTTCATAACCGCCGAAATTGAGGCTGCCAGCTCTGGCAGGCTGGTGCCAAGCGCAACAATGGTCAGGCCAATTAAGGTTTCTGAAACCCCCATTTGCAACGCAAAGCCACTGGCACCAACAATCAGCAGTTTGGAGCTGACGACCAATAGAACTAACCCTAAGACTAGCCAGAAAATTGCTTTGGGGCTGGACATCGTTTCGGGTAATTCATCGACAATTTCTTCCAGCATACGATCATTGCTGGAGCGAGTTTTGATACCCATGCGCACCAGCCAGAAAAAGTAGATGACTAAAGTGCTTAACAGTATAACGCCTTCGACATGCGAAAGGCGTAAATCCCAGAAGAAATAGAGCACTGCAAAAGACACCACGAACAGGATCGGGATTTCACGTTTAATCATCCCCGAATTAATCAGCAAAGGCTTGACCAGTGCAGTAATTCCCAGCACTAGAGCGACATTGGTGATATTCGAGCCAATGGCATTACCAATCGCTACCTCAGGACCACATTCATCAACACCGGGCGGGCAGGTTTTAAATGAGTCAATAATAGACACAAAGATTTCAGGAGCAGAAGAACCTATCGCGACAATGGTTAAACCAACAATCAGGCGAGACACCCCAAAATTTTGCGCGACTGCAGCTGCGCCGTCTGTAAAGCGATCCGCGCTCCAAACTAACAGAGTAATACCAACCAGGATATAGGCAATGTGTTCTATCATGGAAACCTTAGAGATGTTGAGTGTTCAGTAAATGGGCTTGGCCTATTATAAAATAAGCGGGGCTTTGACTGACAAATTGAAATTGTTTCAAAGCATTGCCCTGGGTGACGTGTATTTATGACAAATAAGCGCGCCATTGTACAGCTTACGGCATTTGATGTCATTCACAGGTGTTTATCAAAGGGATTTCGGGTAAAATCACGCCACTTTAGTGCCAAGTTTGCTAATAATTCATATTTTTGTGTCTATATTGATGCAGTTTTAGGCGTTATGATGCTTGGCCATAACTTCGATTAAAGTAAGTAAATAACCGATGATAGAACAGATTAAGTCCCTGATTGAAAAAGAAATTGAGTGCGAAGAGTTGCGGGTTGATGGCGATGGTAGTCATTTTCAGGTAATTATCGTCAGTAAAGCCTTTGAAGGTTTGCGTAGTGTAAAGAAACAGCAGATGGTTTATGCCACTGTGAACGAGCATATTGCCAGTGGTGATATCCATGCTTTGACTATTAAGGCTTATACGCCTGACGAGTGGTCAAAAGCTAAGCACTTTCTATAAGTATTGAGTCTTTAACGATGGATAAATTATTAATTAAAGATGCCGGCCCGCTGGACGGTGCTATTAAAATCTCAGGCGCTAAAAATGCTGCTTTGCCGATTTTGATGGGTGCCTTGTTGGTGGATGGCATTACAACAATTGGCAATTTGCCGCATTTAAATGATGTCACCACGACCTTAGAGTTAATGGGGCGCTTAGGTGCTAAATTAACCATTGACGACAAATTCAATGTCGAAATTGATAGTCGCGATATTCACAGCCATGAAGCTCCGTATGAGTTAGTTAAGACCATGCGAGCTTCGATTCTGGTGTTGGGGCCTTTGCTTGCGCGCTTTGGCGAAGCAGTGGTGTCGCTACCGGGTGGTTGTGCGATTGGTTCTCGTCCTGTGAATCTGCATATTGATGGCATGCGCGAAATGGGGGCGGATATTGAGGTTGAGGCGGGTTACGTTCACGCCAAATCGGATGGTCGCTTGAAGGGCGCTAAAATTGTTATGGAAATGGTCAGTGTTGGTGCAACTGAGAACCTGATTATGGCGGCGGCGCTGGCGGATGGTACTTCGGTGATTGAAAATGCGGCGCGCGAACCTGAAGTCGTTGATCTTGCTAACTTTTTGAATAGCATGGGCGCTAAGATCAGTGGTGCTGGTACTTCGGTAATTACCATTGAAGGTGTGGAGCGTATGCACGGTGGTCATCACGATGTGTTACCTGATCGTATTGAAACTGGTACCTATTTAGTTGCTGCAGCGATGACCCGTGGTCGTATTCGTTGTCGCAATACTGATCCAGATATTCTTGATGCAGTACTGGTTAAGCTTAAAGAGGCGGGTGCTGAAGTGACCGCTGGGGAAGACTGGATTGAGCTTGATATGAAGGGCAGGCGTCCGAAGGCTGTGAATATCAAAACGGCTCCATACCCAGGGTTTCCTACAGACATGCAGGCGCAGTTTTGTGCCATGAATGCGGTTGCAGAAGGAACTGGCACTATTACTGAAACGATTTTCGAAAATCGCTTTATGCATGTACTTGAAATGCAGCGTATGGGTGCGGATATCGCAATAGAAGGCAATACAGCCATTTGTCGTGGTGTTGAGCAATTGTCTGGAGCCCAGGTTATGGCGACAGATTTACGCGCGTCAGCCAGCTTGGTTTTGGCAGGACTGTGTGCAGATGGAGAAACTTTAGTGGATAGGATTTATCACATTGATCGTGGTTATGAGACCATTGAAGAAAAGCTGCAAAATCTGGGTGCGTCGATTAAGCGAATAGCTTAGTGCTTGTTGCCACCTCATAGATAAGAAAAAAGGGCTTGAAGCCCTTTTTTCTTATCTTGCTGATTTAATCCCAGCTCATTTAATCCCGATAGCCTAGCACAACATTGGTTTCTGCTTTTTCCCCTTCTCGATAATACTCAAGAGATATTTCTGCTTTGGGGGCGAGGTTCCAGATCGCAGCCATCAAGTCTACCGAGCTATTAATGGGTTGGCCATTAACCTGGGTAATGATGTCCAATGGTTGCAAGCCTGCTTTATCTGCTGGGCCATTGCCATTAATGGCTGTGATCACTATACCCTGTCCGTAAGGCAGCTGTTCAATATGAGATGCCAAGGCTTGTTGTTGCTGTGGCGATAACTCCATTTCCTGAATAATCGAGCGGAAGTTGATGGTCATATCACCATTTAAGCCCAGCCAACCACGCTGAACTTCTCCATGAGTTAATAACTCTTGTACTACGTGCTCAACATCAGCAGCTACAATTGCAAAGTTCTGGTAAGTTTTTTCACCAGACTCATCGCGTGAGCTTAATGCTGTTATCCCCACTAGTTCTCCTTGGCTGTTAATCAGTGCGCCCCCCGAATTGCCAGAACGTAGCGCTGCGTCGGTTTGGATGTAATGAGAAACTCGAGAGAAAAATTTGGCACTAATAATACCTTGCGTGACCGTTTGTTCGAAAGCCATATAGGGCGTACCAATCGCAAATACGACATCACCCACACGACTGTGATCTTCAGAGCTTAGTGGTAAAATGTCGCTAGGTTTATGGTCAACTTTTATTAGTGCTAAATCCGAGTCTTTATCTAAGCCAACAAGTTGCGCAGAGAGCTTTTTCCCATCTAAAATTTCAACAATGATGGACTCAGCTTTATCCACAACATGGGCGTTGGTGACGATGTGCCCCTGTTTATCAATAAAGACCCCAGAACCATTATTTAAGAAGGCGCAGGCATTAGTTCCAGCTGGAACGCTACGCAAATTAGAGTGGCAGCCAGGATCGTTGAGAGGGAGCAGCTTTGAACGAGCCTGGATACTGACAACTGCTGGGCGTGCTTTTTCCAGCATGTCAGCAAAACCTGAGAAAGGCGCTACTTTTGGGAACGTTGCAGGATAAGTTTGAACTGGTTGCTCGCTTGGATTACTAATAGAGAAGCGCCCTGGCATAAACACAATAAAGAGAGCCGCAATGCCTAAGCCGACCAGCAGATATTTTATGATGTGACCTATAAAGGTAAGAAGTTGCATAGAGATCCTCAAAGTTTCTCGATAGTCCAAGTATGATTCAATCTTGTTTAGTAGACTGTTTGTTGGTGTTTTTGTTCGATGACTTATGTTTCGCTGGCTTCTCATCGGTAACGACATCGACACTTTCAGATTCTGTACTGGCGGTGGATTTTTGTGATACGCCTTCTTTAAAGGTGTCAGCAGGTTGGTCATCCTGTTCAGCTTGAGCCGATGATTGCTTAGGATGATATTCATCGTCCATATCATCATCGGCATAGTCTCTGGGTTGTTGTGGGCCGGAGCCATAGTCAGATATTTCTCTGGCTTCGCTATCAATAACGCTGTCGTCAAATTCTTTGCCGATACTACCGCTTAGCCCGGGTAACCCCGAGGTATTGCTGCTGAGCTTTAAATCAAACTTGCGGTTACTGAGTTTACTTGAGCTGGTGGCCAGGTGTTGATAAAGCGCCTTGTATTCTTCGGTTACGTTGCTGAATAGGCGAGCGGTTTCATCAAAATGGTTATTCACGTCAGCTTTTAGGGTGCTAAGTTCATCATCCTTGGCTTTTAACTCTTCTGATAATGCTTTGCTATGTTGTGACTTGCCATGCCACCGGCCAAAAAAGAATGCCGACACGCCAATAATAAGAAGTAAGAATATAACTAATGGACTGGACATAAATGTATGTTCCTCAATCTGCCAATGTCGTCTAGGCTAAAAATTGCCTGAATCCCTGATTTGATCTTATGATACACAATAATAAGGCGAAAGTTCGAGTGGATTAATGACCTATAACACAAAATTTTTACTGAGCTTGATTGTTATCTTTCTGGTGGTGTTTGTTTTATGTGCTATCAATCCTATTGATCGCTCGGCTTGGCTTCTCGAAAACATATTGATGTTTTTATTGATCATCATACTGGTTGCCAGTTACCGGAAGTTCCGTCTGTCGAGAATATCCTACTTTTGTATTTTCCTGTTTTTATGTTTTCACGAAATC
>JAPHRL010000157.1 GCA_026195755.1 Kangiella sp.
AAAGTCTACATTTTTTTGTAGTATGTCTTTTGCAAAAGGATGATTTTGATTAGGAACTTCTCTAATCAAGTCAACACCAGGTATTTTTTCACCTGACTGACTTAATTTGTACTTACGCGCGTTGGTAATTTCTGGCAACGGTTTGGCCACAGTGCGCAATGGCTCACTGAGTTTTGGCTTTGACAATACGACCTTAACAGAATCACGATCTCCTGCCTCGGCAACATTAGCCCCCCCAAAGATAGCAGTGGTACCTAATAAGCCTGCTATGCATAACCTGACCAAAGTTTTATTGGTGTTTGACACAATAACTCCTTGTATAGATTGATTATTTAATGATTACTAAGCTCCCCCCATCACACAACGCTGGGTTATATGAATTTTTAGAGCTACAATTTTATAACACAAGCCTCTGCGATATACTGTAGAAAGTTGTAGTCATTTGTAGCTGACTGCGTGACATGTTTTGTATATTTCAACTCTCAAGAAAGTTGATTAGCTCTCACTGGTCGGATTCTTTTCCCTCTTCCGAGTCCTTTTCCTGCTCGTCCTGCTTGTATTTTTTATCGATTAACTCTTTAGGATACTCAGGATTAGGCACCTCACAAACTCCCTGTTCGTTTTTATATTCATCATCACAATCCTGCTTTTTTAATTCTGATTCTCCAGATATCTCACTCAAGGGTCTGCTCTCTTGAGGTGTTACCGTTTGTTGCGATTCAAGGTTAGTTTTATCTGCCATCTCATCGTCCTTTGCCGAGTCGTTAGCGCAACCCGTAACTAACAATGCTCCTACAAGCCCACTAAAAATGATTACCTTTAAAACTTGCTTCATAATGATTTGCTCCATTGTCATTTTTATTAAGTTAACTCAGGGAACCCCCTTATCTAGCAACAGCCTACTGATTATGGCGGTCTTCTAATAGTTCAATTTTGTAGCCATCGGGATCTTCTGCGAAAGCCAGTACCGTGGTACCGTGTTTCATGGGTCCCGGTTCGCGAGTAATATTTCCGCCAGCTTGACGAATTTTTTCACAGGCTTCATACACATCGTCCACGGCGATGGCGATATGGCCGAAAGCATTGCCCATATCATAATCGTCGGTATCCCAGTTATGAGTCAATTCGAGTACAGTATTGTCTTTTTCCTCGCCATAACCGACAAAAGCCAATGTAAAACGGCCAGATTCATAATCGTGCTTGCGAATTAACTTCATCCCTAAAACATTGGTATAAAAGTCCAGTGCTTTATCCAGATCTCGAACTCGTAGCATTGTGTGTAAGATTCTCATTATTCCTCCGAAGGTTATTTGTCGGTGACGCTTTAGTTGCAAGCATGACTTGCAAATATACCCGATCTACTTGGCAATGTACGTTTCTGAGTTCTGCCATGATGCTAGTGCAAAACACGACTAGTAAATACGCGACTTTAAGGGAATGTCCACACCCTTGATCACGGCAATTGCATCATGGTAAAACTCCCAAAGGGCGAGGCTAAAAGCGCTTTATACCGCGTTAGATGTTGTTGATTTGGGCTCACCAGGTCTTCCAACATCTGCCTTGTCTAAAACGCTTTATATCTCCCGCTGAAATCGTGCATTTCCAAGCAGATTGGGTATAATGACCCGCCATTATAGCAAGTAAATGGTTAAGCGCCTTAAGGCACTAATTTTATGCAAAGCATTACAATAACTCGTCCAGACGACTGGCACATCCACCTGCGTTCCGGCGCAGCCTTGCAACATACGGTTAAAGACGCAGCTCGCCAATTTGCGCGCGCGATTGTGATGCCGAATCTTGCTCCCCCTGTAACTAACGTTGAGCAGGCGAAAAGCTACCGCGATTGCATTTTGCGCTATAAAACTGACAGCGCTCAATTCGAACCATTAATGACCTTGTATTTAACCGATAACACTTCTGTTGCAGACATAGAGGAAGCGGCTGAGTCTGATTTTGTTAAAGCATGTAAGCTTTATCCAGCGGGTGCTACCACTAATTCAGACTCAGGTTTGACCGATATCGAGAAGGCTTACCCAGTCTTCGAGAAAATGGCTGAGCTTGGTATGCCATTATTAGTGCATGGCGAAGTCACATCTCCAGAGATCGATGTATTTGATCGTGAAAAAGTATTTATTGAGACCAAACTGCGCCCGATTATTGAGCAGTTCCCCAACCTCAAGGTCGTACTAGAACACATTACCACCCAAGATGCGGTTGAGTTTGTCTCGTCGCAAGGCCCCAATGTTGCCGCAACCATTACCGTGCACCATCTGTTACTTAACCGCAATGATATGCTAGTTGGCGGCATCCGTCCTCACCTTTATTGTTTGCCAATACTGAAGCGTCAGCAACACCAGGCGGCCTTAATTGCAGCAGCAACCTCGGGTTCACCAAAATTTTTCCTCGGCACCGATAGCGCCCCTCATACCAAAGAAAAAAAAGAAACCGCCTGCGGTTGTGCGGGTGTTTACACCGCTTATTCTGCGATTGAGTTATATGCCGAAGTGTTCGAATCTCATAATGCGCTCGACAAGTTAGAAGCATTTGCCAGTTTTTATGGCCCCGATTTTTATGGCCTACCACGCAATACCGACACTATAACGCTGGTCAAAGAGTCTTGGAAAGTTCCCAAAAAACTGTGCCTTGGTAACGATACACTGGTTCCATTTCGCGCGGGCGAAACCATCGAATGGAAAATAAGAGACAATGCTTAACTTGAGTATGAAGGAGCGATTTCGAGGCTTCTTCCCTGTTATTATCGATGTGGAAACCGGTGGTTTTAATGCATCAACCGATGCTCTATTAGAGTTAGCGGCTGTAACAACCGGTTTTAACGCTCAAGGCAAACTCGAAATAAAAAACAGCTATCATTTCAATGTCGAGCCATTCGAAGGCGCTAATATTGAGCAGAAGGCTTTGGATTTTACCGGCATTGATCCTGATAACCCATTGCGGGGAGCTATTCCAGAACATAGAGCATTAAAATCTCTATTTAAAGATCTTCGCACGGAACAAAAAGAAGCTGAGTGCAATCGATGTGTTCTAGTCGGCCACAACTCCTGGTTTGACCTAAGTTTTTTAAATGCTGCCAGCGAACGTGTGGATATTAAACGTAATCCTTTTCACCCTTTTACCAGTTTTGATACAGCATCCTTATCAGCTTTAATGCTTGGGCATACCGTGCTCGCCCAGGCCTGCGGCTTGGCTGGAATTGAATTCAGTCAGAAAGAAGCCCATTCCGCCCTGTATGACGCGACCAAAACCGCTGAGTTATTCTGCTTACTGGTTAATCGCGCCAATCAATTTTAAAAATGGCTCGTGAACTATTGGCTGTTGTATAAACAACGGCCACATAGCTCCTCGCAAGTCATTTGCAATATTAGCGCCTTCTCAACCAGCTTCAGTCGCTCTGGCGTTGTCGATCTTAGTTCTTCATAACTGACCAGGCCAGAGTCAAACAAGTCGTTCAGCCGCCGACCTTTCCAGCAAGCCACTACGGCTCCAGAAGTCGGCTCTACTAATTGTAACTCTGGCTGTCGTTTATCCAGCCAGGCATTGATCATATAAGTCATTCTTAACCCTTTTTATTATCTTTACACTCAAATATTTCCAAACAACACTAACGAGAATAATTCTCATTCGCATAACATGCAATAGCTAATCTGCATTTTTATTAAAAAGTTCACAGCTCGGGGTGCATTCCAATTAAATTGCACTTATGCTTAAGGAAATATTTACAATTCAATGTGGTTAAATAACGATGATAAAACAAGCGCTTACCGCTATTACCCTGCTGACTGGATTAACAGTTGGAGCTAACGCTATGGATAAACCTTCAAACCCAAAAGCTAAAACAGCCATTGTTATCCACGGTGGTGCCGGAACCATCCTAAAGTCGAAAATGACACCGGAGATTGAGCAAGCCTATATTGAAGCCTTGGAGCATGCGCTAAAAACCGGACACGCCATTCTAGAAAAAGGTGGCTCGAGTACTGAGGCAGTCAAGGCAACTATTGTGACCATGGAAGACTCACCGCTATTTAATGCTGGCAAAGGTGCAGTCTTTACTCATGACGGTAACAACGAACTGGATGCTTCCATCATGGTCAGCAACGATTTATCAGCTGGAGCTATTGCCGGTGTCAGCCATATTAAGAACCCTATTCTGCTGGCGGATAAGGTTCGCACCGATTCAAAGCATGTATTGATGGCGCGTGAAGGTGCTGAAGAATTCGCCAAAGAGCAAGGCTTCGAACTCGTTGATCCGACGTACTTCTTTACACAAAACCGATGGGATCAATTGCAAAAAATCCTCAAAGAAGATCCGGACAAAATGCAACTGTCAGAAGACGAAGCTAAGAATTCTAAATTTGGTACTGTAGGTGCAGTGGCGCTGGATAAAGATGGCGTCATCACCGCAGGCACATCTACCGGAGGCATGACCAACAAGCGCTACGCGCGGATTGGCGACTCGCCCATTATTGGTGCCGGCACCTACGCCAATGCACATTGTGGCATTTCAGCAACAGGCCATGGCGAATACTTCATTAGAGCGGCAGTAGCCTATGATATTTGTGCATTGGTGGAATACAAAGACGAAACCATTCAAGGTGCCGCTGACATTGTTATCCTCGACAAACTCAAAAAGATGGGCGGCGACGGTGGCGTGATTGGTCTAGATAAAGACGGTAATATTATGATGAGCTTTAACACACCAGGCATGTACCGCGGTGCGATCGACATAGATGGCAACATCACGATTGAAATTTATCAGAAAAAATAAAGCCGATAGCAGGCGCGAATAGGAGTTTTTATGGACACAAAAACACTGGGTATTATCAGCATCGTAATACTTTCCAGCCTCTTGAGCGCCTGCAATGACGATTCTTCTAAAGAGTCAAACAAAGCAAAATCAGAAGCCCAAAATGATGATGAGATTGGTGTTCTGGAACCTTATTTAGAAGAACCCGTCTTAGAGTCACACCACAATGGTGAACGAAAATTTGGTCTCTACTATGAAAGCAATAGGCAAGGAAAATTCCAAGACTGTAAAACAGGTAAGCAATACATTGTCTATCTCAATGAGGAAAACAGTCTACTCCACACAACCTACTTTGCATTAGCCCAAGATAATGAGCAAAGACTACTGTTCGAACTAGTCGCTAAAGTCGAGACTGATAATAATGACGTCAGCATACTTCAAACACAGAAGCTTTTAAGAGTTGTTCATCTAGGCAGCTGCCCTTGATATACCTTTAACCCCCAGCCGCCCCCTTCTCTTGTTGGCCCCAGACTTAATATATTCTGACACTTTCCTGCCCCTTTCCAGCTCCCTGACTCCATACTTATTGGAGCATAACCGCATCAAAAATGACTTAAATTTCATACACTTTAATGCAGATATGAAGCGGTCATTTGTTCCTTTCTACTGTACTATAAAATCACCCACGTTAAATCCTAAATAGACATCAAGAATAAATAACTTGGGTATAACCATAACAATTTCACCATAGCTAAAAGGAACTTCACATGTCATTTAATTATTCTAAATTTTTTAAAGGAACCAACCCAGAGCCTGCTGGCGAATCCCAAGGATATCCAGTCCCTGGTCGCCAATCTGCGACATCCGACGAGATAGCTGGCAATGCTTTTTTTGCTTCGCAATGTGACTGGCAAAACGTTGTTAATGAAGAATATGACTACATCGTTATCGGAACAGGCCCAACCGGCGTTGCCTTTATCGAGCAAATCTACTCGCTTAATCCAAAAGCAAAAATACTGATGCTGGAAAGAGGTGGTTTCTGGCTACCCGTGCATTACCAAATGCTACCCGATGCCTTTGCTCAAACTACCGGCTCACCACCAACCACCTACCCGTGGTCACGAACTCGAAAAATCGTCACCACCTCACCAGACTTTTTCCAGGCTGGATACATCCCTGTTGTAGGTGGCCGCTCAACTTATTGGAGCGCCTGGAGCCCCTCGCCTACCCCCAACCTGATGCGAGACTGGCCACAGGAAATGATCGACGTTACCTTACAGCCCGACTTTTGGGAAAGAGCCAAAAAGTTTTTGCATGTTACGTCGATGGATAAAATCAATGATGGTGTCTACGGCAATCTGCAATCACAGCTGGATGCCAATATCGCCAATAACTTTAAGCAGTTTGTTCCAACTGCGGAGAATGCTTTTCCAGCACCCATCGCTGTCGCCAACCCAGAATGGAAGACCGTCAAGTTTTATAAGTACTCAACGGTAGGCACCTTATTAAACATCCATCAAAAACAAAAAGACTTGTCTCAAACAGGTGATGGGGAACCTCTCACGATTGTCGACCAATGTGTTGTTGAGCAGTTAGTGCATGATAACGAAGGCCAGGTCATAGCCATCAGCACCAGCAGAGGAAGCGTTAATGTTGCCAATGCAAAAATTATTTTAGCCATGGGCGCGATTCCACCAGCAACACTCCTTATGAATTCTTTCAAAGACAGTCTTCCCAATGCCGGACAAAGGTATACCGGACACTTTATGTCACACGTTACCGCACGTGTTAAACGCTCAGCTTTTGATGACCTATCCAACTTAGAAATAGGTGCAGTTTACCTTGAAGGAAAAGCGAGCAATGGCCTTCAATACCATGTTCAAGCTAGCGTTTTTGCCGAACAGAATCCCGCCGAGGATAGCACTACGCTGGCTCGTGAGTGTCCTGATGCTGCAGCGGCTCCAACCAGCGAGCAGATGCTGGGTTCTGAAGATTACGTTGTTTTTGTCTGCGCCACTTTAGGCGAAGTCAGCGAGAAAAATGACAACAACTGGATAAAGCCCAATCACAACCAGGACCCAACCACCAACATTAATCTTCAGTTATTACTGGGCGATGAGGATAGACAATTATGGGACGAACTGGACGATGCTACCTACCAAACGATTGCTGCACTATCATCAAAACAATCAACTCCCGAGATCGAATACTGGGTTGATAAGCCTGATGGTAGCGGCTATTGGACATCCGACAAGCCACCACAAGATCAAATCCGACTCAACATCATTGTTCATGAAGCATCCCAGTTATGGGTCGGAGTCGATCCTAATGACTCTGTCGTCGGCCTCGATTACCGCCCCCATGATGTCAACAATGTCTATGTTACTGGTGCCGGGCTCTTCCCTACTTCTGGCTCATGGAATCCCACCCTGACCATGTGTGGATTTGCTCAGGACTTAGCTACAAAGCTGGAACAATAACCCGCCCTACCTTTATTGAACATAAAAAAAGCCCGATAAAAAACTACTGGGCTTTTTACCAATCTAATTATGCAGGACATTATTCAAGTTCGCGGCGCCTGACTGTTTTTTAGCGGAGGCGACCTTCAGGGTCGTTGAGCACAAAAAAAC
>JAPHRL010000064.1 GCA_026195755.1 Kangiella sp.
ACACTATTTCTGCGCTGACTTTTGACCAGTCAATACTATCTGTACTTGTTTCTGCTTGTTCGAGGGTATTTGTCAAATGTCCGATAAGGCGCTGCATCATTGAGTATGGAATGCGCGCCTCAATTTCTACGCCTTCTAAATCATCTGCTTCAAACAGAAATTGTCCAACCTTTACAAACTGATGAAGTTCAATAGCCACGTCACCGATTTGCAGATCGTAGGGAGCAATAAATCGTGTATCTTTAAGGTCTTCTTCAGCCTGAGCTACACGTATGTAATCACGTTCAAGTCGAGAGAGAAGCTGATTTCGATTATTTTTGAATAGAACTAATGCATTATCTAACTTTTCAACAGATTGTCGTTGTGAAATAGTAACCCTCTGCTGCTCCTCAAATTTTGACTGGGCAACGGCTCCTGAACGGAACAGTTCTTGCATACGATTCAATTCATTTTCCGATAACTTGAGTCGCTCCTTCTCTAGCTCGTAAAGTTTCTTAGTATGTTTTTGTTCAATATTTAGTTTTAATATTTCTTCCTCAAGACTGGTTATACTGCTCCTGGCTTCTGCAACTGCTAACTCATAACGACTCGGAGCTAATGCTAGCAGTAGCTCGCCCTCCGATATGACTGCACCACTTTCTAAGTTATGGTGCTTTTTAACAACCTTACCAGCAACACTTGCAAATGCCTGCCAAGTCTCAGAGGGTTGAACTACCCCATACCCTCTTGCTTCAACTCGAAAAGGCAATAACCCAGACTTAAAGACAGTAACTTTGATTGCGTTTTCCTCATCATCATTTCTCATTGGAGATTGTTGACTGACGACGAAAATTATTATTAGTATTAAACCTATAGCTATGCCCGTTATAACTGGCCTCTTCTTGACTAAACTCATCAGGTTACTTCTCATGTTGTCACCCCGAAAAATACCTTCACCACATTACAATGTGTATACTCAGAAATGATATTAGTCACTGCTACTATATTAGTATCTTTTGTAAAGCCACCAATTAAGCTATAGGAAAAATGACTTAAACTCTTAATTGTTTCGTTAAGATCTACCTTCAATATTCGCCACTTATTAAATAACATTCCACTTAATGAAGTAGCAGCGTGATTTTTTCTTCTTGTCTTGACTGACAGATTGAAGCTTAACTTATCTATCAATTCAGCAATTTGCTCGGCTGCAGTATCACAGCCTCTATCATCCCGTAAATTTGCTTGGAAAATGCTCATAATCAGCCCAATAAAGATAGTAATTGATTACTATCTTTATTGGGGATTCTCTTGCCGTCAAGTAAAATTTTAGACTTGTTAGCCTTTAACTTTATAACTAATTGATTTAATTAAGGATCCATAAATTGTTAGTTTAGAACTTTTATGTTCAACTCAATACTGTAGTTATAGCAATGGAACGGTAATAATGATCAAAATGAGTTATAAGAAAGTTTTTAGCAGAAAGTGATCGACGCTATAGATGCTTTATAACGTCGAACCAATACTTATGAATTGTAATCAGGAAATTTCGGTAATCTTCAACAGCCTGGCCAGTTGAGGCTTGTATTCCTGAGGCAACATATCGGCCAGAGTATACTTATCTAACGTTGATAAGAAGTTTTTAAGGGCTTCACCGAGAACAGCCTTAAGACCACACACTGGAGTAATGACGCACTTATTGTCGGGAGAAAAGCATTCTACCAGGCTCATATCAGGCTCCATCTCTCTGACCAAGACTCCAATCCGAATGTCGTCAGGCTCCATCCGTAAACGCATACCACCGTTCTTGCCACGCACGGTTTCGATGTAGCCTTTCTTATTAAGCGCATGCACCACTTTCATTAAGTGGTTACTTGAAATGTTGTAGCTATTGGAAATTTCCTGAATGGTGGACAGCCGATTTTTTTCCAAAGCCAGGAACAGCAGAACACGCAGTGAATAATCGGTATAACGGGTAATATGCATCTATTGTCTCCGGAATCAGCTCAAAGCCTTATTCATTTGTAAATAACGGCTTAAGCATTAGGTCGGCTGATTATATAGGTCATTAGCGCTGAGAAAAACACTGCTAAAAAGATTAATACGCCAGTTTTCATGTTCAACAGCCACAAAACCGTCCAACTTAAAGTCAACATAAGCCCCGCAAGGTATTTCGCAAACACTGGAATAGCACCACGCTCGTGCCAACTCTTCAGGACTGGACCAAATTGACGGTGATTGAGCAACCAACGCTGCATTCGAGGCGAGCTTTTGCCTGCTGCCCAAACCGCTACAATTAAAAAAGGTGTTGTTGGCAACAAAGGCAACACCACACCAATCATACCCAAACCCGTTGTGACTATCGCTAAAGTCCGATAAGCCAAAGCACGATAAACCCATCGTTGGTTGGAATCATTGCTTACTTGTGGATCCGATGTAGAAATGGTGACCTTCATGCCTGTTACCCTGTCATCTCGTATTGACATAGTCTTATTCTAGATCAATTAACATATATTTGTCATGTATCTTTAAAGATTTCTTAAGTCTATTGATCCAGATCATGGTTTTAAAGGTATTTATCAGTACCATAGTCTCCAAGAAAGGCGATTCAATCTAAAAAGATGCATTTATAATATATTTTTTGGTTGACGCTTTATTTTTTAACTCTTAATATGTACTTGAAATACATCTTTAAGATAATTCACGATCAGGGCAAATCAGTGAACAAAGTTAGCGCACAGAATCTATTCTTTCCCGCGGCCTGCATACATGCAGCGATTACCGCGGTTTTAACTGTGCTTGCCTATCAGTTCAGCTCGGAATGGTTGGTGGCTTTTGTTGGTTTAGGCCATGCTCATGAGATGTTGTTTGGTTTTGCCTTGGCGTTAATTGCTGGTTATACGCTAGGACAAATCGAAGCACACTGGTTGTGGATTTTATTTGGCTTGTGGTTAATCGCTCGAGTCGGCTATTGGCTCGATTCGGATGGTTTACTGGGTCAATGGTCAAGCCCGACGTTTGCCTTAGTGTTGGCCTGGAAAATTGTGCCACGCTTTTTTGCAGCAAAAAAATGGCGAAACCGCATGATCAGCCCTTTGTTATTGGCGATTTGTAGTGTGCCTTTAGCATGGTTGTTCTTACGCGAAATGGGTTGGCCAATCGCGCCAAGGCAACTCTCACAATCTATGATTCTATTATTGGTCATGCTAATGGCTTTCATCGGAGGGCGGATAATTGCTCCAGCAGTTGCCGGTGAAATGCAAAAGCGTGGCATCACTCAACAAGCTCGTGTGCAACCACGTCTTGAAGCTTTAATACTTCTGCTACTACCTGCAAGCGCCATATCTGCCCTGATCCCAGGTGCTTTGCAGGTAGCAGGAGTATTATCTATTGTCGTGTCATTGGTAATCGCCATTCGCCTCATCCGATGGCAGATCTGGCGTTGCGCTAATCGAGCTGAACTCATCGGCATGGGTATTGGTTACGGCTGGCTTGCCATTGGTACTTTAGCACTGGGTTTTGCCATGTTGCTGGGCATGGCAACTAACGTTTTACTCCACTTCATCACAATCGGTGCGCTGGGCACTTTGTCGGCCTCGGTAATGATGAAATCAGCTTTACATCCATTTAAAAACCTCCCCCAACCTACGGTCATGATTAGCAATATCCTTGGCCTTTTGTTGTTGGCAACCGTATTTAGAGTTTTGGCCGGAGCCATGTTTGACTCCTCTCCTGGTCTTACAGGACCTAACTTGTTGTGGCTCTCGGCCCTTTCTTGGTCAGCGGCATACTTTGCGCTGGCGGTATTCCTTTTGACTACACAAAAAACGTCTAAGCAACAACGCTCTTTAACAAAACAAACATCACTGAAAAAAGCATCTGCTGTAAAAGTAGCAAAAATCAGTAATGCCGCTTCAGTAGTTACTCAAAGCAAACGAGGTCAATGCCATGACAGCATTTGATATAGATTTACTGGATAAATCGCTTGGTGAAATTGCACGCGATCTTCCTGGGGCCAGTGCCGTGTTCTTCAAACATGGTATGAACTTCTGCTGTAGAGGTCATCAAGCACTGGCAAACAGTATTCAGGAACAAAACCTGGATGTTGAACAAGTTCTGGCACAGCTTAATCAATTAAAGCCAGCTGAGTCAGCAGACTATAGCGAGAAGTTTATACCGAATGATGAGCTCATCAACCACATTCTTGAACGCTACCATGAAGTTCATCGTGAACAGCTGCCTGAACTGACTCGCTTAGCTAAGAGGGTTGAATCCGTTCATGCCAATCATCCTGAGTGCCCTACCGGCCTTGCCAGTTTCTTAAGTGATGTTGAGCAGGAAATGGAAGCGCACATGCAAAAAGAAGAACAGATTTTATTTCCAATGATTCAGCGTGGCATGGGTGGCTTGGCGAAAAGCCCAGTCGCTGTGATGCGCATGGAACACGACGATCATGGCGAGACTTTAGCTCGCCTGGAACAGCTTGCACACCACTTCCAGTTACCAGCGGAAGCCTGCAACACCTGGCAAGCACTTTACACTGGGCTTGCCGCCTTCAAGGAAGATCTGATGAACCATATTCACCTCGAAAACAATATTCTATTTGAACGCATTGATAACTACCTTGGAGGACACTAACTATGGGTAAATATCGCAAACTCTGGTTTACCCTGATAGGCGTATTAGCGGTAACTTTCACTATTCTCGGTTATTTTGGCCGTGAAGTGTATCGCGAAGCACCCCCTATCCCAGAGAACATTGTAACGACTGATGGTCGTGTATTAATGACCAACGAATCAATTCTCGATGGTCAAACTGCCTGGCAATCTATTGGCGGTATGCAGTTAGGTTCGATTTGGGGGCACGGTGCTTACCAGGCGCCTGACTGGACTGCTGACTGGCTACACCGCGAGTTGGAAGCCTGGTTAGAACTGGCTGCGCAAGAAGAATTCGGCGTCAGCTATGCTGATCTTGATGGCGAAAAGCAACAAACCTTGCAGTATCGCTTAAAGCAAGATTACCGCACCAACACTTATGATCTCGCCACCGACACAGCGGTTGTGTCCGAGCGTCGCGCCAAAGCAATGGCAGAGGTTAACGCTTACTATCACAAGCTGTTTAGTGATGCTCCAGAGTATCGTCAGCGTCGTGACAACTATGCGATGAAAGAAAATACTTTGCCAAAAGCAGAGCGTCGCGAAGTCATGAACCAGTTCTTCTTCTGGACTGCATGGGCAGCCTCTACTAACCGTCCCGGTAGTGAAGCAACCTATACCAACAATTGGCCGCACGAGCCATTGATTGATAACGTACCAACATCTGAAAATATCGTTTGGTCAATCATCAGTGTCATCCTGTTAATCGCAGGGATTGGTGGCCTGGTTTGGGGTTGGGCCTTCATGCGTAAACACGATGAAGAAGATCCGCCAGCTCCAGAGCAAGACCCAATCACCACTTTCAAGCTAACTCCTTCGCAGAAAGCATTGGGTAAATACTTGTTCGTTGTCGTTGCGCTATTTACCTTCCAGGTATTAGTGGGTGGTCTCACCGCGCACTACACGG
Organism: Kangiella sp.; assembly: GCA_026195755.1. Lineage (GTDB taxonomy): Bacteria > Pseudomonadota > Gammaproteobacteria > Enterobacterales > Kangiellaceae > Kangiella. The sequence continues at coordinate 5,539 of JAPHRL010000064.1, forward strand.
TTGAAGGTCAAGGTTTCTATGGTTTCGAAATTTCTAAGTGGATTCCTTACTCACTATCGCGTACCTGGCACATTCAGGCAGCCATGTTCTGGATTGCTACCGGCTTCCTGGCAGCGGGTTTGTTCCTGGTTCCAATCATCAACGGCGGCAAAGATCCTAAACACCAGAAACTTGGCGTGAACATTCTGTTCTGGGCATTGGTAGCAGTGGTCGCAGGTACCTTCATCGGTAACTACTTAGCCATCGCACAAATCATGCCTGAGAACTTAAGCTTCTGGTTAGGCCACCAAGGTTACGAGTATGTCGACTTAGGTCGTCTGTGGCAGTGGGGTAAATTCCTTGGCATCGTCTTCTGGCTGTTCTTAATGATGCGTGGTATCACTCCAGCATTGAAAAAACCTGGGGATAAAAACTTGCTGGTGTTATTGACTGCTTCAGTGGTTGCCATCGGTTTATTCTACGGCGCAGGCTTCTTCTACGGTGAAAGAACTCACATCTCTGTGATGGAATTCTGGCGCTGGTGGATCGTTCACCTGTGGGTTGAAGGCTTCTTTGAAGTATTCGCTACCGTATCACTAGCCTTTATTTTCCACAGCATGGGCCTGGTCAATCGTTCAACTGCTACCGCGGCAAGTATTGCATCAGCTTCATTGTTCTTGCTCGGCGGTGTTCCCGGCACCTTCCACCACTTGTACTTCTCAGGCACAACAACACCTGTAATGGCAGTGGGCGCGACCTTCTCTGCGCTGGAAGTTGTACCTTTGATTGTGTTGGGTTATGAAGCATGGGAAAACTACCGCTTGAAAACTCGCGCAGCCTGGATGGACAACATCCGTTGGCCATTAATGTGCTTCGTCGCGGTTGCCTTCTGGAACATGTTTGGCGCAGGCGTACTCGGCTTCATGATCAATCCACCGGTATCGCTCTACTATGTGCAAGGTTTGAACATGACACCAACCCACGCACACGCAGCACTGTTCGGGGTCTATGGATTCCTGGCACTTGGTTTTGCCCTACTCATCTTACGCTACATCCGTCCACACATGGTGTTCGATGAAAGACTGATGAAAACAGGTTTCTGGTGGTTAAACATTGGCTTGATGATGATGTTGCTAACCAGTTTGCTACCTGTTGGCCTGATTCAGTTCTACGCCAGCGTCAGCGAAGGTTTCTGGTATGCGCGTAGCGAAGCCGTTATGCAAAGCGACTTGCTTTACACCTTGCGTTGGATAAGAACTATTGGTGACGTGGTCTTCATCGTCGGTGCTCTAGCAGTTACCTGGCAAGTGATTAAAGGACTGCGTGAACCAGCTGAAGGTCTTAAACCAATTGGTAAGCCAATTGAAGAAGGCGCATAGATGTTAAATCAATAACAACACTCTTCACAAAACTTGAGGTGCCAATTGGCACCTCTTTTTTTGCTTAAGATTTAGAAGAAATGGTTAAGCTAAATGCTTAGCATGAAACCTTAAGTGCTGCTCAATAAAACTGGCGATAAAGTAATAGCTATGATCATAACCCTCATGTCTTTCCAAAGTTAACGGAAAAGGAATTCTCGCAGCTAAATCTTCCAGAGTCTGAGGCTTCAACTGTTCTTCAAGAAACTGATCGTCCGTCCCCTGAGATATCAGAATCGGTATCGTTTCTTCGCATTGCTCCAACAAAAAGCAGCTATCATATTCCAACCATTTCGATCTA
>JAPHRL010000067.1 GCA_026195755.1 Kangiella sp.
ATTATAAACAACTACCGTTGACTCATACTTCAAATGAAGTTTTTTATCATTTACATTGATAGTTTGGTCTAATAAGTTGATTGTCCGCGAAATATTACTATCGGAAGTCTCATGATCCGAAGTTACTAAAATTCCAAAACGAATGCTGTGAATCTTAGAGCTATCACTAATATTGTTGGCTGTGACATACTGCAAGCCTGTAGGCGTTAATTCACCATAAAGCACCTGAAAATCGGTAACATTATCAATAAGCGGTTGCCCGTTACAGGTTAGTTCATTATCAGCACTTAATGCATAAACATTGGTGATAATAGAACCTGGTGCTACTGCGACCCCATTACAGTCGGCAATGTCTATATTATTCGCATCACATTCATTCAAAGGTGATGAGGCATCGCATGATTCATATTGAACCTTAAGTGTATCCGAACCGATACCGCCATCAAGTGTCGCATAATCGGCAGTAAGAGGACTGGGTAGCGTATAGGCCAACGCAGTGTTATTAACCCAACCAGTGCGGGCAATGTCTTCTTTCATGAAGCTTAAAGCAAGCTGAGCACCACTTTGTGCAGTGATAACGCCTTCGGTTGTATTGTTCGTTCTTTTGGTCGCTATATAAACAGTAAATATGCCTGCTATCAGGATTAATCCCAGCACCATACCTATCATTAACTCTACTAGAGTAAAGCCACCTTGATGTTTTGCACTTTTAATCTTAATCACAATCAACCCCTAAGGTATTAACTCTATAATTGCACACGAATAACCATCGCCCACCAAATCTGTGGACAAGTCAGATTGGCAACGCGTACCCGTTATCAGCTGGTCTCCAGAGTCATCTCTTTGAATCTGAGGCCAGGCTACGTATAAAGTCAGCTTTGAACCACTGCTACAGTTATCACTATCACCACCATCTCTATCAGTACAAGCGGCACCAATTTGAGCCCCTTGAATACCGGTATCATTCAACCCAGAGCAGACTAAATCAATATCAGCAACAGCCAAGTCTCGAGCTGTGCATGCTCCAGTACAAGTGCCTTTCGGCTCATATGCCGCACCTGTCACTTCGCACCACTGATAAAAAGCGCCTGATGCAGCATTGTTTGTATAGGGATTTGCCAAATCAATCGGGTTACCGTCTGCATCTACCGCAGGGCTAGAAGCTGGGTCGGTAGCAAAAAACTCTCGATTCGCTCGAATTCTTCCGCTGGCATCTTCTAGAAGAGCAACTGCCTGAGAACGCGCATAACTCTCTTGCGTCGATGTCAGTGTTTTCACTTGTAAAGCTGCCATGCCTAGCATCCCAATGGCTACCACTAATACCGTGATAATCACCTCGATAAGAGTGATGCCTTCAATATACTTTTTACTCTGTAAACTCATTATTGACACTCCACTCTCTCAACAGCTGTTATGCCAGAAGGTGACACATCTACCTTACGACCATCTTTACCAGCTCCACAAAATACGACACCCGTGCTACCAAGATGGCTATTTACGCTATAACCACTGGCGTTAAAGACGGCAGAGTCGGTTGAGGACCCAGAACCTAATGTAATCGCTTTATTAATAGGTTCTTTCTTTAGCAATTCTACGGTTGTCCCGCCATCGATATAGCTAACAGTCCAGCCTCTCGCCCAGCTTCCGCCAACTGGAGCGACGGTCACATCCGTTTTCATTTTAATGGCTTCAGCTCGTGCCGAAGCAAGTGATGAGTTAAGGTCATTTGCCAAACCGGTAAGACGGTTACTACTAACCAAATTAGTAAAAGATGGCATAGCTATAGCAGAGACAATTGCTAGCACCGCAATTGTAACCATCAGTTCAATCAGGGTTAATCCCATGTTCTTTTGCTGTATCATTGGTTACCTACCTAAATTCTGTCGACCTATACTTTATACCTAATCAAAAGTATAGAAGCACACCTTATTGGATAAGCGGTAGGAATTTGCCGACAAACGGTTAATTTATCGGCAAAAAGGGGTGGGGATGTAGAATAAAATGATAGTAATCAGGAAGTTAAGTGTTGGTTACTCTGCTCTTAATTCTGCTGGAAGTACGAATACAATGCTCTCTTCCACACCTTCAGATTCGAAAGCCGTTGATCCGCCCTGCGACTCAAGATATTTAATCACATCTTGAACCAGTATTTCTGGTGCTGAAGCCCCGGCTGTAACGCCAACCTTGTTAACGCCATTAAGCCAGGATGAATTAATTTCAGTCGCATTATTAATTAAATAAGAACGACACCCCTGATTCTCCGCCAGCTCTTGCAAGCGGCTTGAGTTCGAGCTGTTCTGCGCCCCGACCACTAAAATCAGGTCACACTCAGCAGCCAATTGCTTGACTGCATCTTGTCGGTTTTGAGTCGCATAGCAAATATCGTCTTTTTTAGGCCCTTGAATATTGGGGAATTTAGCCTGTAGAGCTTTTACCAGGCGTTGGGTATCATCAACCGATAAAGTGGTTTGAGTGACATAGAAAAAAGCATCTGGGTTTTTAACTTGGAGTTCTGCCACATCTTGCTCATCTTCGACCAGGTAGATACCCGCATCGGTGTTGTCATATTGTCCCATAGTGCCTTCGACTTCTGGGTGGCCTTTATGACCAATTAACACACACTCTTCGTTACGCCGACTGTGGCGCGAAACTTCCATATGAACCTTGGTTACCAATGGGCAAGTGGCGTCAAAAACCTTCAAGTTACGCTCTTTGGCTTCATGGCGAACCTGTTGCGACACCCCATGCGCGCTGAAAATCAAGGTGGCGTTTTCGGGCACATCATTCAAATCTTCGATAAATACAGCGCCTTTTTCACGCAACCCATCCACCACGAATTTATTATGGACAACTTCATGTTTGACATAAATTGGCGCACCGAAGATCTCAAT
>JAPHRL010000151.1 GCA_026195755.1 Kangiella sp.
CATTGATGGTGATATTTTTAAGGAAATTGATGTCGGTAAAGCGATCTTTTATACCATTGGTGTTTCCATCAAGAAAGATACTATGCTTTACGCAATTGTTTCTATTTAATGGACGAATGACTTCTATGTCGTCGATATACTGACGAAAATAGTCGGCGCTTCGCATGTTTCGTTTGTCATGATTTCCGGGGATAGAAACGATGTGTTGGCAATTGATGGCATTCAAAAAGCTCCCTGCGGCCTCGAATTCACTTTCGAGGGCATCCGTCGTATTGTCGCCTGTGTTGATGACAATATCGGCCTGAAAGCTGTTCAATTTCTCCAGCAATAATTCACTATTGCCGAGCCAGTGACGAGGGCCAAAGTGCATATCTGAGATGTGTAGTAGGTTCATTTCTGTTTCGAGTATGCCTTTTGTCTGGGTAGGCGCTTGGTGTGGGTGGGTAATATTTTGGCTTCTGATCTTTGGGGCGGGTAGGGATATGCATGCAGTGACTACCCGTAGGCGCAGGGCATGCACATATAGCGTGATAATAGCGTGTTATGCCAGCTGATGGGTAGATATTAAATAAGGGGAGGGAACAAGATGATGCAAATAATAGTGAAATCGCTGTGCCCCTGAGCAAATAGCGCGTATAGTAGCGCCATTACTATTTCCCTGTATCGAGCCTACTGGCTGTCACGCCGCTATCCTCCTTATTGCGACCCTGTTTGCTTGCAAGCGACTAGAGTCGATTCATTGCACCTACTGTTTGCGCCTCTCAATCTACATGAGAACAGCCATCCTTTTTGCGTAACTCCGTTCTTTTGAGTGGCGTGATGCTGCACGCGATATTATTTCAGCGTGATGTAAGTGCGTCCTTGATTTGTATTGATTCATCCTGGAGTGCTATGTCCATCAGCAACGAACAAGCAGCAGAGTTACAGCCTGCCATTATTTCCTATGTGAAAGATCTGCCTAATATGTGCTCGCTTGCCGGGCTGGCCTGCACCATATTGGCGATCTATTTCAGTATTATTGGTGTTTTCTACGCCGCAATGATTGGCATGATCTGGGCCGTTGCCTTTGACTGGGCCGATGGCCTGGTGGCGCGAAGGATGAAGGGGCGCACTGGTAATGATCGTATGTTTGGCGGGCAACTCGATCTGGTGATAGATATTGTGAGCTATGGCGTCGCCCCGGCGGTGCTGTTGCTAAGTTATGGCGGGTTCGCCCCCATATTGTTGCCAGTCGCCTTCGTTGTGCTGGCCGCCAGTGCGATACGCTTAAGCTACTTCAGTACCTACGGCCTGTCTGATGAGGCTAAATATACGGGGCTGGCGCTGGATAACAACAACATCATACTGGTCTCTGTATTTCTGTTAGAAGGCATTCTTCCTGGCGGCATATTCTCTGTGGTTCTCTATGTCAGCGCCCTGGGGCTTGCCGTTCTCAATGTGTCACAAATTAAAACCCCAAAGCTTTCCGGTAATCCAAGGAATGTTATTTTGCTTGCGTGTTACACGCTTGGCATAACGGCTATTTATGCCTGGAAGCTTCTGTAACCAGTGTCCGCTCTGGTAAAGGTGTCCGAGTTAAACGGCACTGATAATTATCTTTACGAGGATTAATACGCATGATTGTCTATACCGTAGGTACTTTTGATCTGTTGCATGTGGGCCACCTTGCTTTGCTGGAGTACTGCAAATCACTGGGTAATGTTCTGGCCGTTGGCGTGGCATCAGATCGTGTGGTGAACTCTTACAAGCCCAATGTGCCGGTGATTCCTCTTGAACAGCGAATGGAAATGCTAAGGGCCCTGGCTTGTGTTGATATCGTGCGCCCCTACGATGAGCTTGAATATGTCTCGGGTTGTAAGGAACTGAATGCGGATATTTTCGTGATTGGCGAAGACTGGGGGGACAAGCCACACAATCTCGCCGTGGAGGCCTATCTGAAATCGGCAGGCAAGCAGATCAAGCAGGTACTCTATAACCCCCGTACTTCCTCCACCACCATCAAACAGAATGTCATTGCGCAAACCTATGATGTAAGCGATTTAAAGATAGCGGCGGCATAGTGGCTTAATCAACAGGGATTAGTTGACCATCATGGCAGGGGCATCCACACCACACCCCTCGCTATTTCTCTTTACCATATGCTTCTCAACATAAGGTGAGGTCA
>JAPHRL010000311.1 GCA_026195755.1 Kangiella sp.
AGGGTGAAGTACAGGATGTACTTCATAAAAGAAGACCACCCCGTGATTGAGGTCTCGTTTCACGAGACTTCTTTCATCGATACCAAGCCTCTTAACGCAGGGTCTGCCCCCTTGGGTACCGTAAAATACGTTCCATCCCTGGCCCGAATTTTACTATTCAAAACTTCCTGTTTTGAATTGCTATGTCTTGGTTTCGATTCAACTCAATCAAAGGGGATTTGTTGGTGCTAACCTGATATTACTTCTTACCTTTCAACAGAAAAAGGCTCCATCAGGAGCCTTTTTAAGTTCAAAGTTAAAGCTTAATTCAACCGCTGGAACACAGTGGCAATACCCTGCCCCAATCCAATACACATGGTTGATATACCAAACTCTTTATCTTTATCTTCCATCAGGCGAAGCAAGGTGGTTGAGATTCTCGCGCCAGAACAACCGAGTGGGTGCCCTAGTGCAATCGCGCCACCATTAAGGTTCACCTTATCCTGCCAGTTGTCACGCATGCCTAACCCGTCCAATACCGCGATTGATTGTGCTGCGAAGGCCTCATTTAATTCAAACAAGTCAATATCTGACAACTTCATTCCTGCCCTTTTTAATGCTTTGTTAACCGCAGGCACGGGGCCAAATCCCATGATGGATGGATCACATCCAGCGACACCCATGGAAACGATTTTTGCAATCGGCTTTAAGCCTAGTGCATCAGCTTTTTCACGCGACATAACTAACATTGCAGCTGCACCATCTGAAATAGCTGATGAAGTTGCTGCTGTCACTGTGCCATCTTTTGGATTAAACACAGGTCGTAGTTTTGCCATATCTTCAACGGTTGATTCTGGACGAATCACTTCATCGAAATCATATAAACGAAGACCCCCTGTTTCATCATGTGCCTCCATTGCTAATATTTCCTTTTTGAAACGACCTTCGATAGTCGCTTTGTGTGCTAACTGATGTGAGCGAAAGCCAAACTCATCTTGTTCCTGTCTGGAAACTTTATGCATGATGGCTAACATTTCAGCGGTTAAGCCCATCATACCGGCGGCTTTTGCGGTATATTTCGCTAGTTCAGGATCAAAATCAATACCATGGTTCATTGGCACATGCCCCATGTGCTCTACGCCACCAATAATAAACACATCACCATCACCGACCATGATTGAACGAGATGCAATATGTAACGCTTCCATCGAAGAACCGCACAAACGATTCACGGTTTGTCCTGCAACCGTATGCGGTAATTCGGTTTTTAATAGTGCATTACGCGCAATATTGAAACCTTGCTCTAAGGTCTGCTGTACACACCCCCAGATTACATCTTCCACCTCTGCAGGATCGAGCGCCTGGTTACGATCTATCAGACCCTGCATTAGACGCGCCGATAATTCTTCAGCTCGTGTATTTCTAAACATACCACCTTTCGAACGCCCCATTGGGGTACGAATGGCATCTACTATTACTACTTCATTCATTTCTCTTTCCCCTTTGGTTATGCGTTGTAGAATGTTTTGTTGTCTTCAGCCATTGCCAGCATGCCTTCGGTCGGCTCGTAAGCTTTACCCAAGTGCTTGTACTTATTGGCCAAATCAACAATGTTTTGCATGCCATTATCATCAACATACTTGAAGACACCACCACGGAAAGGAGGGAAGCCTAAACCATATATCAGTGCCATATCGCCCTCAGCAGGGCTAGCAATAATACCTTCTTCCAAGCAACGGATCGTTTCGATAATCATCGGCAACATGTTGCGCGCAATGATTTCTTCGTCACCGTATTCTTTAGTATCCTGGCAAACCTCTTTCAACAATTCGTAAGCCTTCGGATCGGCTTCTTTTGTAGGTTTACCTCGCTTGTCGGTTCCATAAACATAAAAGCCTTTGCCGTTTTTCTGGCCATAACGCTCATGTTCAAACATCACGTCAATCGCATCTTTTTCTTCTTTGCTCATGCGATCCGGGAAACCTTCTGCCATCACTTCGGCTGCATGCTTACCGGTATCCATACCCACTACGTCCAATAAATAGGCAGGACCCATTGGCCAGCCGAATTTCTTGCTCATGACTTTATCCACTTGCTGGAAGTCAGCACCGTCACGCAACAGTTTTGTGAAACCACCAAAGTAAGGGAATAGAACGCGGTTAACGAAGAAGCCCGGGCAGTCATTAACCACAACAGGTGATTTGCCCATGGCGCTGGCATAAGCTACGACACTGGCAATGGTTTCTTCCGAAGTGTTTTTACCTCGAATGACTTCCACCAAAGGCATCTTATGTACAGGGTTGAAGAAATGCATGCCGCAGAATTTTTCAGGACGTTTCAAAGCGCCGGCTAAACGATCAATTGAAATAGTAGATGTGTTTGAACAAATAATAGCGTCTTCCGGCATCATTTCTTCTACTTCTTTCAATACCGCTTCTTTGACCTTAGGATTCTCAACCACTGCCTCAACAACAATGTTGGTATGTTTGATTTCGTCGTAACTTAAGGTTGGTTTTATGCTGGCAATACCTTGTGCCATTTTTTCGGTACTGATTTTGCCGTACTTGACCCCCTTACCGAATAGCTGAATGGCTTCGTTCATACCTTGTTCAAGCGCTTCCTGGCGAATGTCTTTCATAATCGCCGGAACGCCGCGTGAAGCTGACTGATAAGCGATCCCGCCACCCATTATGCCCGCACCTAAAACCGTTGCGGCCTTCACTTCAACATCTTTTGCCTTAGAGGCTTGCTTGGCTTTTTTCTTGAGAACCTGATCATTGAGGAACAACTGAATCAGTGCCGAAGCCTGTGGGCTCTGAGCAACATCGGCAAAAACTTCATGTTCAAATTTGATAGCTTCTTCAAGTGGCAGAGTTGCACCTTTTTCTATTGCTTCAACCGCTTTAACCGGTGCTGGATAGTGTGGACCTGCTTGGCCAGCGATATACGCTTTTGAGGTCATGAAAGACATGGTTGCTTCAATTTTATTGAGCTTTAATGGCCCTGTCTTTTCTGCTCGTCGGCCTTTCCAGTCCAACTTGTCTTCAATTGCTTCAAGCAACATTCTTTCGGTTGCCGCAAACAGGCTATCACCATCAACCACCGCATCAACCGCACCGATTTTCAATGCTGCGTCTGGTTTACTTGGTTTTCCACCAGCAATCCATTCAAAAGCATTATCGGCACCAATCACTCTTGGCAATCGAGTGGTGCCACCGAAGCCAGGAATCAAGCCTAACTTAGTTTCTGGTAAACCTACTTGAGCACTGGTGGAGGCGATACGCATATCACAACTTAAGCACATCTCCATGCCTCCACCTAAAGCAATACCATTAATGGCAACAGCGGTCGGAAATGGCAAGTTTTCAAAACCAGTAAATATAGCGTTTGCTTCTACAATCCACTTCATTAATTCTTCGCGTGGCAAAGCGAACAAGCCTAAAAACTCGGTAATATCTGCACCGACGATAAACACCGGCTTACCGCTAGTGACCATGGCGGCTTTTACATCAGAGTTATCCTTTAACAAGCTAACGACTTTATCAAGCTCTCCCAAGGTATCGCGGTCGAACTTGTTGACCGATTCTTTCTGGTTATCAAAACAGACTTCAGCAATCCCCGTTGGGTGCAATCTGCATTGAATCGATTGACCTTCAAATATCATTCTTTATCTCCATTGCTGGCTGCCAATCTCTAGCAAGAAATGCTTTGGCGGTAATTGTTCTAGCGGGTGACTCTTCTTTGCACATATCAATCGCTAAAATAAAGGAAACCAGTGTACTGCTGCAGGTCAGCAGACACAATTCAAACTTCTGGTCTGACCAATCATAACGAAGTTTAATCGGAAACGAAAGCCCCCGACTACCCTTCTGATCGGGCGTGATTTCTGGAATAATGGTGCCACTATTGATTAACCACATTCGGATACTTTATGCACGATTCCTCGTTGGCGCCTTTATTCAAGCATCATATTGATGTTGTTACCCAGCGCTATCAAAAAGCCATGGAAAATCATGACTTCGATCACTTAGTCATTCCGGCTGGCTCACAGCATGGCATCTTCCTCGATGACATGTCGTATCCCTTTAAGTCCAACTTCCATTTTAATAGCTTTATCCCTCTAGATGATCTACACGATAGCGTATTGATTATCTCTGCGGATGGTACTCGCAAGCTGTGTTACTACCAACCGGTTGATTTCTGGCACTATGTTGCCGGTGATCCTGAAGGTTTCTGGGTGGAACACTTTGATATTGTCATGACTCGCACTAAAGACGAAGTGCTTTCTCATGTACCTACTACAGGTAATGTCGCTTATATTGGTGAAATGGCACGTCCTTTTGATGAAGATAATTTTGCCGCTGTTAACCCAGGCTATTTCATGAACGAAATCAACTGGCACCGCGCGATCAAATCTGACTATGAGGTTGAGTGTGTTTCACGTGCTAACCAACGTGCCGCCATGGGTCACATGGCTGCCCGCAATATGTTCTTCAAAAATGGCTCTGAGCTCGAGATTCATTTAGCCTATTTGTTAGCAACGGGTCACGCTGAGCACCAACTTCCCTATGGCAGCATCGTAGCTCTCAATGAACATGCCGCCATTTTGCACTACACCTTATATAACAACCAGGCACCACAGCAACACCGAACCTTCCTGATTGATGCTGGCGCTCGGTACAACAATTATGCGGCAGACATTACTCGCACCTACGCTTCCGAAACGAATGAATTTTCCGAGTTGATTGGTGATATGGATGCATTGGAGCAACGTATCTG
>JAPHRL010000078.1 GCA_026195755.1 Kangiella sp.
CTGGCACCACTATTGGGCGAATCAATTCGACGCGTCAACACCGAAGAATCCATCTCAACCATGTTTCTAGACTAAGATTCAAAGTGTGAGATACAAAAAAGCAGGCCTCGCGCCTGCTTTTTTATTGCCTTATGTTTCCTAAATCCCTACTCTCTGTCAGGTATACAACCACTGCCTAAGAATAAGGTAGGGGCGGGCCAATGTGCCCGCCCAATTACCCTGTCATCTCTACGAAATAGCACCAACCCAGAGTTTTGTCATTCCGTGCTACGACACGGAATCTGCTCTTGGCCACTCATGGATTCCCGCCTTCGCGGGAATGACATGTCGGTTAGCCACAATTCTTAACGATTAATACAACACCTCTAATTAAATGATGCCGTTATCAAAGGAATGAACCTAATTAATTAAATAAATCAACAAACCATAAGGACTGTCATTCCAGCGTAGGCGGGCGACCGAAGGAAGTGCCTGTGGTGAATCGACGCTCTTAAATGCTCTTCTTTCTCGGGCGCACACACAGGTGCGCCCCTACCAACAAACCCTTCTTCATCCCATATCTTTGTACGGACAACTCATGAGTTGTCCCTACGCTCGGGCAGGCACACAGGCACTGCCCCTACAAACAAACACCGCATCCCCCACAGACATGTCATTCTGACGAAAGTCAGAATCTGCTCTTGTCCATTTATGGATTCCCGCCTTCGCGGGAATGACAAGCTTGATTTGTAAGCACAAGATGGTCTGTACTGAACTTCATCATCATCTGAGTCACCATCATTTTATAGAGCTGTGTTAATAATCAACTTCTACGGACGATTGGAAAGAATCATTATTCCCTCCAAATAACTACAAGGACTGTCATTTACCACGGGATGACAAACATGTTGAGCTCTTATAGGATGGGTTAGCGAAGCGTAACCCATCAACCCCCTCCCCCATATAACACTATCCCCCCAAAAAACCCACATTTCCCCTAGCTTCTGCAACCCTAGCTGTTGTATAATTTCGCACCATTTTTGGGCCTGCACGGTCAAATTGACCTCAGACCAAAAATTCATGCCTGTCTTTGGTCGCGAAGTACAGGTTTATACTAACCCTCAACTTGTGGAGTATCACAATGAGCGATTTTACTTTTAACGCTGAATTGCGGAGCGATATGGGGAAAGGTGCGAGCCGCCGCCTACGTCGTGAAGCGGATCTTATCCCTGCTATCGTGTACGGTGGTAAGGAAGAACCTAAATCAATTACTTTAAATCACAACCAAATCATCAATATGCTTGATGAAGAAGCAGTTTATTCTTCAATCATCAAATTGGATATTGCTGGTACTGTTGAAGAAGTAGTGATTAAAGACATTCAGCGTCACGCATACAAACCAAAAGTTCTACACATGGACCTTAAGCGCATCGTTCGTGGCGAAATCATGAACGCGACGGTTCCTTTGCACTTCCTTAACGAGAAATCAGCTCCTGGCGTTAAAGCTGGCGGCATCGTTTCTCACCAGGTCACTAGCGTAGAAGTAGCGTGTCGTCCACGTAACCTACCTGAGTACATCGAAGTTGACCTAGGCTCGTTGGAAATCGGCGAAACTATTCACATGTCTGATCTTAAATTGCCAGAAGGTGTTGAACTAACAGAACTTCAAGGCGAAGAGCATGACTTGTCTATAGCTAACATCGTTCGTCCAAGTGGCCCATCTGAAGATGAAGAAGCTGAAGCAGAAGCGGAAGCGGCTGATGAAGCAGCAGCAGAAGTTCCAGCATCTGCACAGAAAGACGATGACGAAGGCGAAGACAAAGAATAATTCTTTGACTGCTTAGCGAAATCGGCCTTTTCTGGCTATGATAAGACCTCGAAATCCTTTTTAAGGGCAACCATTTCGGGGTCTTTTCTTTAAAGCCCTTTTTTAATGTTAACTTTGGGGAAATTGCGCAGTGTCCAGCATCAAGTTAATTGTCGGTCTGGCTAACCCAGGCACACAATACGATGGCACCCGCCACAATGCCGGAGCATGGTATGTGGAGGAACTCGCGCGCGCCTATTCGATTCCGCTCAAAGTTGAAAGCAAATTCCACGGTTTGTTCGGCAAAGGATTCATCGATGGCCACGAGGTCATGCTGTTAATCCCAACCACCTTTATGAACCTTAGCGGCAAAGCCATTCAAGCGGTCGCCAACTTCTATAAAGTCGAACCGGAACAGATTTTAGTCGCCCACGATGAGCTGGATATCGATCCCGGCACATTAAAACTGAAAAAAGGCGGTGGCCACGGCGGCCACAATGGTCTGCGCGACACCATCAGCAGCCTTGGAAACAATAAAGAATTCATGCGCTTACGAGTCGGCATTGGCCATCCGGGCCATAAAAGCCAGGTCACCGGCTATGTGCTCAGTAAGCCCAGTCCGGACGACCGCAACGCCATCATCCTCGCGATTGATGAAGCGGTACGCGAAACCGGCACCCTATTGAATGGCGACTGGGACAAAGCCGTGCATCGTCTGCACAGCGTCACCCCGCCCGCCAGTTAACACGCAACACAACTCAAAGAGATTGACGTCATGGCATTAAATTGCGGTATTGTAGGACTTCCTAACGTTGGTAAATCAACACTCTTCAACGCATTGACCGATGCGGGTATTGACGCAGCTAACTACCCATTCTGCACCATCGAACCAAATACGGGCGTGGTACCGATTCCTGATCCGCGCCTTGATGCCCTGGCCAAAATCGTTAATCCGCAGCGCGTATTGCCCGCGACCATGGAATTCGTCGACATCGCCGGTTTAGTTGCTGGCGCCTCGAAAGGCGAAGGCCTCGGCAACAAATTCCTGGCCAACATCCGCGAAACGCACGCGATTGCCCATGTGGTTCGTTGCTTCGCCAATGACGACGTGGTCCACGTTGCCGGTAAAGTTGACCCTATCGCTGATATCGAAACCATCAACACCGAGTTAGCGCTAGCTGACCTTGAAGCCGTTGAAAAACGCATTCTGAAAACCGCCAAAATCGCCAAGAGCGGCGACAAAGATGCCAAAGCAGAACTGGTCATCCTCGAAAAAGCAAAAGCCTGCCTCGACGAAGGTAACGCCCTGCGCAGTCTGGACTTGGACAAAGATGAGCAAAAGATTATGCGTAAATTCCAGCTCATCACCAACAAACCAACCATGTATATCGCCAACGTCAGCGAAGACGGTTTTGAAAACAACCCATTGCTCGACCAGGTGCGCGAATTCGCCGCCGGCGAAAACTCAGAAGTAGTGCCAATCTGCGCCGCTATCGAATCGGAAATCGCCGCATTGGACGACGAAGACAAAGCAGACTTCCTCGCCGACCTAGGTCAGGACGAGCCAGGCCTCAACCGCGTTATCCGCGCCGGTTACAGCCTACTCAACCTACAGACCTACTTCACCGCAGGCGTTAAAGAAGTTCGCGCATGGCAGGTTAAAATCGGCGCCACAGCCCCACAGGCCGCCGCCGTCATCCACACCGACTTCGAAAAAGGCTTCATCCGCGCCGAAGTCATCGCCTACGACGACTTCATCGCAGGAAACGGCGAAGCAGGCGCAAAAGAAGCCGGTAAATGGCGTTTGGAAGGCAAGGAATACATCGTCCAGGACGGCGACGTCATGCACTTCCGATTCAACGTATAAGACAATCTATATTGTTTACTAGGGGCAGCGCCAATGTGCCTGCTCTATGAACGAACAACCAACCTAAATGGCTTGGTAGGGGCAGCGCCTGTGTGCCTGCCC
>JAPHRL010000278.1 GCA_026195755.1 Kangiella sp.
TATGCTGATATTTAGTATTCTTTAAGATCAAATTGGTGCAGGGCCAGCAGGCTTTATTGTTTATAGCCATCAATTACTTTATCGATTAATTGGGTGACCTGATCAACGCTTATTTTTTGCATCAGATTCTCACCTTTTAATCGATACCCCCAGGGCAGCTCTCTGGGTGAACAGCTAAGCTGACGAGTCGCATCAAGAGTATAAGCATCAGCAGTATAGTCGAGATAAAGGTAAGGCCCTGTCCGCTGCGGGTTGCTATGTGCATACAGACCAATCACTGGTGTACCTTGGGTAACTGCCATGTGTGCAGGGCCTGAGTCCGGCGCGATGACAAATTTAGCAGCTTTCAAAACTGCCAATAACTGCTTTAGATTGGTATTGCCTATTAAATCAATGATAGGAGATTTGGTGTGGCTTAAGATGCTATCGCCCAGCGAGCGTTCCATAGAACTTGGCCCACCGGTCATAACTACAGTAAAACCTTTGGCGTGACAATAATCTGCGACTTTAGCGTATCGGGCTGCAAGCCAGTTTCGCTCCGCTTTGCTGGCACCAGGTGATATCACAACGAAAGGGTCTTGTGGTAGCTGATTAGCTGCCCATAGTTCGACCTCACGAGGTAATGGGATATTCCATAAGGGTTGACTGTCTGGCACGCCAATAGCACGGGCAAAATCTCGAAAGCCTTCCAGTACATGCATGCCTTTACTGTCGGTAATATGCTCGTTAACAAACAGCGAGTGCAATTCTTTGCTACGTTTTTTCTCGAAACCTAACTTTATCTTGGCAGGAATAAAGTAAGCGGCAAGATTGGCACGTAAAGCCAGCTGCATGTGCAATAGGATATCGTATTGTCGACCTTTCATTGCCTTTCGCAACTCAGCATAAGCTTTTATCCCCTTGCTTTTATCGAAGATGACAAATTCAACGTCAGGTAAATGCTTTAGTAGTTGCGCCTCCACTTTGCCAATAACCCAGGTGATTAAAGCTTCTGGGTATTGGCGCTGGATGGCTTGTACGGTCGATACTGCATGACACACATCGCCAATAGCTGAAAGGCGCAAAATGCAAATTGCTTGTGGCGACTGAGGAAAGTTTTCTAACACAGTATGACCTTGAAAATTAGGGACTTGCGTCGATTTTAATGTATAGTAAGCCATAAACCAACCATCAGTCCCGCTTACGTTTCTGTGAAAATTCAACAAGTTGACAGAAATCGGTTCCTGGTGACAACCAAAAGCTACCGCGACAAAGTTACTAGTGACTGGTTTGACTCAAAAGTATTAACAGAGCAGGGAGCTATCATTGGACACTCAACTGGACGAAGCACTACCTGGTTTTTTCAACAGCAGGACGAGCAGTTCGTGCTTCGAAAATACTACCGGGGCGGTATTCTATCGAAGTGGGTTGAAGATTCTTATCTATTCACAGGCTTAAAAAGAACACGAGCATATCGTGAGCTTTCTTTACTGAAAAAGATGTACAAAAAAGGTCTGCCAGTTCCCGGGCCTGTGGCTTTGATGGTAGAAAAAAATGGTTTTACTTACCGTGCATCGATCATTATTGGGCTGATAGAAAATGCTAAAGACCTTTTTCATGTTTTGCGACAGCGTTCTCTTTCTGCTGATGAGTGGAAAGCAGTAGGAGCGTTGATTAAGCAGTTCCATGACAAGGGTGTCTACCATTCCGACTTAAACATTCACAATATTCTATTGGACGATCAGGGGAAATTGTGGCTGATTGACTTTGATAAAGGAAGACTCATTTCTAATAAGAGCGCCAAGCTGGAAACTAACTTGGCGCGACTGCAACGTTCGCTGAGAAAGGAACTTTCAAAATTTTCAGACTTCAAATGGCAAGAAAGTGACTGGAGTCATCTTCTTGATGGTTATAAGGATTAATGCCTGCTGCTAAGCATTAGGCTGACATTAAACCAATCAATAATGCTACGACCAGCATAAAGCCAAAGATAGTGACATAGAGTAGGCCATAGAGTAAGAATCGCCATAGGGTTGCCCAATAACCTGTCTGGTAAAAATTCTTCTGAGCATAAAATAGATAAACCAGTAAACCTATGAATACGAACCAGCCAAGATGCAGCATCTGCAGTTGGGGAATAATGCTGACCAACTGATACCAGCCCAAATAGAGCAGAATGATTGCAAACATGAAGCTGTGGCTATGAATTAACAATACCAAGTGCTCCACATACAGTCGTTTCTTAAACAGATAAAACAGGCTCAGCAGCAGGGCGAAAAGAGGCAGCGCAAATAATACCGTTTGCGGAATGACTTCAATCATGTTCTGCACTATGGAAAGTCCTAAGGCACTGCGCGCGGCTTTCTGCTTTTCTTCGGGTAAGTAGGATATGTCGTGATAGGTATCGCACAGTTTATCAATTCGTTCTTCCAAAGCACGGTCAAGCCATTGAGGCCATAAATGAAACATATCCTTTGTTTCGGATTTGCAGTTTAGGGCCAGAACTACTGGATCGGTTTCCTTATCAGTAGCTACTTCAGCTTGTGCATTTTCGATGGCTTGCAACATCTGGGGATTGAGGGCGGGGGTGTCGCCAAGTTGCTCCTTTGCTTCTGTTAGTGCCTGCTGTACTTCGGCTCTTTCCTGTTCACTTAGATCACTACCACCAATTTGAACATTGGTGACATTGAAACCTCCTGCCTTAGTCATTAACAGGAAAATGATCGACAGAATCAGATAGAGTTTGATCGGAGTGACGTAATGATTCTTATGGTGCGAGTTTGTAAAGTAGTCTCGGGAAATAGCGCCGGGCTTAACCAGCATGCGTGCAGTTTTGAAAACCTTTGAGTCGTAGTTGAGCCAATCTTCAACAAATTCGACTAATAACTCTTTGATGGATCTTTGTGGGCGAAAGGTCTTTTGCCCACATTGATTACAAAATTTTTCAGGTTTACCAGCTTTTGCGGTATCTGGCATTGTGTTGGACTGATTCACTGCTATTTCCTTGCATCGAGGTTTCGACTGGTAGAACACTATCTCTTAATTCTATAACACCAAAATAATGTAGCAAAATTACGATGATAAACAACAAGATAGATAGGCCAATGCGCCAGCTAAGGGCTTTTACCAGTTTTCTGCTCGACTCTTCGTCACCCTTGCCCAAGAAGAACAGGCCTCTAAAAAGGCTGAATAATATGGCGAGCATCAATATAATGAGTACAATTTTAATCCACATAATCTAATTCTTTGCTTTTAACCAATCAGCCAGAGGCAGATTGTATTTAATGGGTACTAGTGCCGCATTATACGCAGATTGGTTATAAAAACAGAAGCAGTAGAGTGTTAAGGGCTTGTTTTGTCTAAACCTTTGTTTCAAATATCGATAGGCGGACGGTTGTTTGCGCCGAACCTGATTCCAACAATGGCCTTCTTGCTATTACTACCTGTCTTGCTACGGCTTGGGGTCTGGCAGCTCGATCGTGCTCAGGAAAAACGCGAGTTAATAGCCAGTTTGGAAGCAAAATCTGGTCAGCAAAGCATCAGTCTAGAGCAAGCATTGCAATTAGAAAAACCTGACCAGACCAACGTTACAGTCGCTGGGCGTCCCATTAACGATGTGCACCTGGTAGTGGACAATCAAAAACATGATGGGCGATTGGGTTATGAAGTGTATGGCTTATGGCAAACTGAGACTGACTCTCCAGGAAAGGCTGAAGAATATATCTTAGTTAGCAGAGGCTGGCTTCCGCGCCAGGATTTCTACCAAAAAGTGCCTGATATCCCGAAATTTACGGATAATAAGCTATCAGGTCAGCTCTATTTCTCGAAAGGCTCTAATCAAGTTGTAGCACAAAATGCCCAGTGGCAAAAGTTTGATGATGCTTGGCTTATTGGCCAGTTTGATCTGGAAACTATTGCAGAAAAAGCGGGAGAAATAGGGTATTATACCGCTCCTTTTGTGGTCAGGCAGCAGGCAGATTCCAGTTCCCCCTTCGTCAGGCAGTGGGAGTTGGTGGCAAGTCCTCCCGAAAAGCATATTGCCTATGCAGTTCAGTGGTTTGGAATGGCCTTGGTGCTGATCATTTTATTCATTGTGTTAAATCTAAAGCGAGAGAGACAAGATGAGTCAGCAAACGGTTGACCCGAAAGTACGCAGTCAAAACCGAAAAGTCGTTTCAGCTCTGGTTCTGGTATTTGCCGCACCAGTAATTCTGGCCTATGTGGCAATGCATATGGGCTGGTTCCATGTGGCAACCAAGAATAACGGTACCCTTCTGGAAACTCCTTATCCTCATTTCGACCAATTAGAATGGTTTGGTGTTGATGATCAGCCATTGCACTTTAAAGATTTTGAAACTCAGTGGTGGTGGATATATTTTCCTGAGCAGAACACCTGTGATGAAGTTTGCGAATTGAACATTCATTGGCTGACGCAGACTCACGCTACACTAGGCAAAGAGTCTGAAAAATTGACTCGTCTTATCGTTTTCCCTGATGACATTATTTATGAAGATAAAGTCAAAGATAATGAGCAGTTACGTCTGGCGCGAGGTAACGGTCAGCCAACCAAGGGTGATGGTGTTCAGCTTGAGGCTGGGAAGGTTTATTTGATGGATGTGCATGGCAATATTTTCATGCGCTACGAGCCGGTAGCTAATGAGCAGGAAGCGGTAATGCGCAGTAAAGGTCTGCGTGATGATGTGCGCCGTGCCATTAAGGCCACAGGTTTGTAAGTAGGTACTATCAATGCAAAA
>JAPHRL010000105.1 GCA_026195755.1 Kangiella sp.
CCATCAATACTCAATACTTCAATAATATCGCCAGCTTTAAGTCCCAAAGCTATAGCATTTGAGTGAGGGGTGACGGAAAGGACAACGTTTTGTTCAGGCTCGATAACTACGCCAAAACTAATAAACTTATAGGCTTTTTGTGATAGTTCAAACGATAAAGTTTCAGCATCTGAATTATGCTTCTTCTCGAGTCGGTTAATTTCTGCAAGTGTGGTACTAATGTCTCGCTTAAGATTTTCAGCAAGAATTTGTGCTTCCGCACTTTTAAGTTCATTAGTTTGACCTATCGCACCCGAAGAAGTTAATAAACAAGCTGCTAACAGGAACGTTTTGTTGAACATAAGTAAACTCCTATATATGAGTAGCATAAACACTCACCGTTTTTTCCAAAAGCGCATTCAACTGTGACAATGTCTTATTTTTCTGATGCCAAAGTTGCAACTTATCCTGTAAGCTCCCTTGATGCCTGTAGGCATCAGCTAGCTTACTGTTAATTAAAATAAGTTCCTTTTCTAATTGAAATTTTTGTATATAGACAAACTCACTAGTTGGTTTAAGCCTAAGCTGCTCAAAAGCAGTTTCTAGCTCTTTGGATTCATTAATGACTAATGCCAATACTGTTTCGGTTTGTGATGGTGCCCCATTAATTGACCTACCCTGGAAAAAAACTTGCCATGAGAAAACCGTAATAAAAAGACTCGCAGCCATAGCATAAAACCAACCATATCCAGACTTGCTCCGATTAGAAGTAACATTAGAGTGGTGCTTATCAAAGGCATCCAAAACGGACTTCTCAACAGATTGGTCAGCCATGTTGGGAACCGGCCGCTCTTCGGCTTGCTGCCATTTAGAAGTGAATTGCTCTTGAATTGACGAAGTTTTACTCATAAGAACCAACCTTGCTACCACTGTAACGCTCTAAACTAGCTAAGCGGGATAACTTTTGTAATGAACGACTATAAATCTGTTTAGAATTACTCTCACTAATACCAAGCTCGGATGCTATCTCCTGGTGCGTATACTCTTCAATCGAAAATAAAATTAACACAGCCCTTTCTCTCCCACTCAAACCTTTTAATAGGCTATCAAGATCAAATTCGGCTAATGAATCCTGCTTGCCAGAGTAATCACCGCCCGCAAAATGGTCATCATCAAAACCTGTCATTTCTCGTTCATTAGCTCTGATGTAATCAATCACGCAGTTATAAGCTATACGTTTAAGCCATGAACCAAACTTTGAATAATCCTTAACATCAACTAAGCGTGTCATAACTTTTAAAAAAACCTGCTGCAATACATCTAATGCTGCATCTGGGTTTTGCAACATCCTATATGCCAGACTGTATACAGCTTGTTTATAGGTATTATAAATTTGACCATAAGCCAGCCGGTCTCCAGCTATAGCATTCTTTATGATTTGTTTTGAGCAAGGCGTTGCAAAAGACACAAACAATTAATCCTTTATAAGATTAGTGCTTTAGACGGTAAAGCAGCAATAAAGGTGACAACTCTTTGTTCAGTATATCAGTTAAGATAAAGAGATTAGCAAACACACGATAAAGAAAAGGCCCCATCGAGGCCTGTCTTAACTGACGCATTGTGTATAAAACTTACCACTTGGCTCAGTCCACCAACGAGTAGACTGACCGCCAGCAATAATCTGCTCTTGTATCACTCTTTTATTACTATCGAGCAATCTACAGTTTCTGGTAAAACTTGCGTGGTTGACCAATCTCATTTTCCACCTACCACTCGACAGTATTGAAAAAACTGAATACTGTGTATCGCTATATCTATTTTCTAGCTTCTCAGTTCGCTCCCAACGCTGGCAACTGGCATTGAGGTAAGCATTACTCATCTGTGCGATAAACTTCTTATCCGTTGTTTGGTGAGGACCAGCATAAATACTATTTACAGCTCGCCCACCTAAGGTATGCGAGCATTTAATGGTATACTCAGAATTGTTAGTGATAGTCCCTAGCCATTGATTACAATACCCCCCAAACTCGTAGGTGTAACCATCGCCATAAATTGTCTGATAGTCAGCTTCATATTGACAGGTTCTCTGTCCTCCCATTCCAGCACTAAACTCATCCATCGATCGCAAGAATAGATCGCCACAACCAGCAATCAATAAAGAAAAAGCTAGAATTAACATACATTTAAACATCTTTATATCCCCAACTTAGTAAGTTCCTAACCAAATATTAATGTGAAGTTCATCACAATTCAAGTTGAGTAAACGCTAGAATAAGTAACCAGCAAGCAGGGATACTAATGCTATAAAGAAAAACATATGAATAAAGGCGCTTTACTGTCACAAAAACTTACCAAGCTGGGTACATAGTCTTTCGTTAATGTCAAAGAAAAAGGGCTCACCTTGCAGCGATAAATAAGCGCTCACGTGCCTAGGAGTATGGCGATAATCGACACGGATGTCGTGAATGCCGTAAAACACTAGGAGCAGTTTTTGATGATACCTAAAGGTATTCCTTCCAGCCTTGTTAAGCAAGGCTGTCGGTCGGCTACGACCGCCAGGGAAGGCGGAAGTGCCAGAAACGCATGGAGCAGTTTCTGGTCAGGGATTAAGCTTAAAAGTGA
The DNA here is from genome assembly GCA_026195755.1 of Kangiella sp. Lineage (GTDB taxonomy): Bacteria > Pseudomonadota > Gammaproteobacteria > Enterobacterales > Kangiellaceae > Kangiella. Next base: position 2,602 of record JAPHRL010000105.1, read on the forward strand.
GGCGTTATTTGCAAATACGTGCATATCCCCGCACCTTGTC
>JAPHRL010000089.1 GCA_026195755.1 Kangiella sp.
ACATAATAATAGTGCCGGAATGTGTTTATAAAACTTGTGCCAGAAGCCTTGCCCGAGGCTGGAGGTATAAAAAATTAACCCCAATACAGCCATTATCAAACCAAACGTCACTGCGTCTGATTGAATAAGAGCTACTTTCTCAGTAGTTTCTGTTACTGCCATTACAATATCCCCAAACTTTAAATTGGTTAAGAATCAAACAAAGTTAATTAACGTAGCCAGCCGATTTGGCGTAGGAAGTAATTCATTTCCCAGGCAGGGCCGACTAAAAGAAATAATAAGTCTTTAAAAAATGAAGGTTTTTTACCTTCGATGTGGTGCCCGATGAACTGACCGATCCAGGCTATGATAAAGACAACCAAAGCAATTTGCCACAAGGGTATCGACACCACGCTTTCCAGCCAGTAGGTAAACCACAGCATCAAGACCGAAACCAGCAGCATGCCGCTGAAGATTTTCCAGCCAAAACTGATATAGAAGAGTTGCGCCACAGCAACAAAAATCACCGCCCAATTGACTAATGGGTGAAACTGCATCACTGCTGGCACGGGAATACCCCACAGGAATGCCAGAACCGTCCACATAATGGTCGGAACGCAAAGCCAGTGCAGTAATTTATTGGTTGGATTGCGATGACTTTCGCTGTACTCCGCAATCCACTCTTGTCCGCTACGCATAGCCTACCCCGTTATCTGACTAAGAATTAAATACGAATCCGCCCGATAATAGCACAGAAAATCAGCGATTGGCGCAAGCTTAGCGCAAAATCAGATTCCCCTAGCTCTACAATCGTGCTATTAAATTTAAGGCGACTCTGAAAGTCGCCATACTGACTTAACAACAATCACAGCTTAAAAGGAACATATTATGGGAATGCTCAGTGAATTTAAAAAGTTTGCCATGAAAGGCAATGTCGTCGACATGGCTGTCGGTATCATCATTGGTGTGGCATTTGGTAAAATTGTCAGCTCCTTTGTCAATGATATCCTCATGCCCCCACTCGGAATTCTTTTAGGCGGTATGGATTTTACAGCTCTGGCTTTCACCATAAAAGAAGCCGTTGGCGAACAAGCCGCAGTAACCATTAACTATGGTAGCTTTATCCAAACCGCAATAGATTTCATCATCGTTGCATTCGCTATATTTATGATGATTAAAGCGATGAACCGCCTATCACGCAAAGAGGAAGCAAAACCGGCAGCGCCGCCTAAGCCATCGCCTGAACAGGAGCTCCTAACTGAAATTCGTGATTTACTGAAAAAAGATCAGGGTTAAATTTAACGGCAGGGCCGGCCCAATGTGGCCGCCCCTACCAAAACCGCCTCTACCGCATGCCCTGCAAGCCACCTGTATGAATCATCAATACCTTATCGCCCTCGTTAATCCTCCCTTCTTCTACAGCATCTTTAACCGCAAGTAAGCACTTACCGTTATAAACCGTATCAAGCTGTACTTCGTTATACCGGTGGAACTCATCAATCAATGACTCAAGCTGTAAATTTGATTTGGCGAAGCCACCGCAATGATGCTCACAATCAATACGCCAATTACTCTGCGGCTTCAAAAAAGTCTCCAATTGAGCATGCAGATACTCAGCTCCTGAGAAAGCGGCAACTCCTGTGACCGAGCTTTTTGGACAGGCTTTAGCAACCCCAACCAAGGTAGCCCCAGAACCGGTTCCGATAAAAATATGGTCATATGAGCGCTCTAACTCCTGCCCAATTTCTTCAACCCCTTTAATCGCTAACTCGCTAAAACCACCTTCACTGATCCAGTAACTTTGCGGGAATTGTTCAGCAAAATGATTCCACTGAAAACTGTGCCGCAACTGCGCGTAATCAACTCGATTAGAGAACATTAAATCCATGCCCCATTGACGGCAATCTTCCAAGGTTGGGGTTAATCGCTGCCCTTCATGCGCACGCACAAAAGCGGTGGTTTTAAACCCTAATTCTTTTCCTGCATAAGCCATGGCATGTAAATGATTCGACCAGTTGCCACCCATCGAGACTAATGTTTTGCAGCCTTTAGCTTGTGCATCCATCAGCAGGTATTTCAGCTTCCGCCACTTATTGCCTGACACAATAGGGTGAATCAGGTCATCACGCTTCATCTCCAGCTCAACCTTATACTGCTCAAGAAAAGGCATCTGAATGGTATGGCAAATTGAAGAATTGGTTTTGAGCACATCAAGTTCCCTGTTGAATTTGTGTTTACTATAACATGGGTTCGCTCATCACCAACCTACAACTATTTTGTACGGACAAGTCATGACTTGTCCGTACGACGCTGCAACCCGTTATCACCAAACAAAAAAAACCAGCTCAATTGAGCCGGCTAAAATTGTTACTTACTACAGGGTTGTACTTTATTAATTTATTACTTCATTAATTTTTGCAATTCTCTTTCAGCAACGCTGGCTGGCAATGGAATGTAACCATCTTTTACTACGACTTCCTGACCAACTTTAGAAAGTACCATTTTCATGAACTCTAATTCGATTGGTGAAAGTGGCTTGTTAGGGTGCTTGTTTACATACATGACCAATTGACGACCCAGTGGGTATTTACCAGAAATCGCGTTCTCAGCGTTAGCTTCGTAGTATTCATCACCTTCTTTCTTGGCTAATGGTACAGCTTTAACACTTGATGTACGGTAGCCGTAGCCTGAGTAACCGATAGCATTCTTAGACAAACCTACAGACTGAACCACTGACGCAGAACCAGGTTGCTCGTTAACGCTGTTCTTGAAATCGCCTTTACACAAAGCATGCTTCTTGAAGTAACCGTAAGTACCTGATACCGAGTTACGACCATAAATTTGCATATCGCCCAGGTCTGCAAAGCCTAACGCTGACCAGTTTGAAATTCCCTCATCAGCACCACACTTACGAGTCGATGAGAAGATTGCGTCAACTTCAGCAATCGTCATACCTTCAATCGGGTTATCCTTGTGAACGTAAACAGCTAGAGCATCAATCGCTACTGCGATAGCGGTGGGTTTGTAGCCATGTTTCTTTTCAAAAGCTTCCAGCTCTTTATCCTTCATTAAGCGGCTCATAGGACCGATATTTGAAGTACCTTCAGTCAACGCTGGCGGTGCAGTAGAAGAACCCGCCGCCTGAATCTGGATGTTAACGTTAGGATATTGACGCTTAAACTCTTCAGCCCAAAGGGTCATCAAGTTAGCCAATGTGTCCGAGCCAACGCTTGAAAGGTTGCCAGAAACACCACTGGTTTTTTCATAGACCGGAAGCTTCTCATCAACTTTAGCTTGTGCGACACCAGCAGAAAATACTGAAACCGCAGCTACCAAAGCAACTTTCTTAAATACATTCATTTCATTTCTCCAACTTAAATATAGTAGGTACCAATCGCTAAGGGTCTCTTGATACCGATTATGATTAACTAACGCTGGTCATTATGCAGCGGCTTTATTAAAAGGATATGACTTAAATATGACGCTTTAATGACATTGGTTTGCCTGCCGCCTGATAAATATGAAAGCACGTCATTTCCAAGCAATATCCGGCCTCACCAGCTATTGCGGGCTATATTAATGCTGATATGTTGCAGTTTGATGAAATGGTTATATTTTAGCCTGAAAATATGGTAAGTGATTGATTTCACAGTGAGAGGGTATATTTTTTGAACAGGGCTGTCAGTTATGGCAGTCTAAGAGGTAGGGAAATAACATCTTTAGGAGCAGTCACACATCTATGTCAAGCACCCAGATTAATCAATACACTAAAATTGTTACCGCTTGTTTGATTTAGATCAGAAACACTCCACCGACACTCTCTAGAATAATCAATGGGATCAGGAAGAAAATGTCCTAAGGAGGGCACAATGAACCAATCACTCTCAGTCAAGCTGTCACTTGTCAGTTCAGCGTTAGCGCTTATGCTTTTTGCAAGCAATACAGCGCAAGCATCTGATGATGGTAAAAAAGCTTACGAGGCAAATTGTCAGGCCTGTCACCAACCTACGGGACAGGGTTTAGCTGGCGCTTTTCCTCCACTCGCCGATAACCCCAATCTAAAACCAACCTATGTTGTCGAAACCATCCTTAAGGGTAAGTCTGGGCCTTTGGAGGTCAAAGGGCAAAAATACAATGCCGTCATGCCTCCAATGCAGCATTTATCCGATGAAGATATCACGGATATTGCCAATTATGTTTTGAGCTCATGGGGCAATGATCTTGGTAAAGTCAGTGAAGCTGACGTCAAAAAAGTTCGTGCTGGTGAAGGTCTCGGTGATCGTTCAGGCGGAAAACCTCACGCTGAAGCAACAGCCGCTGAGGTCGCTTATAAAGGTGCGCCGTCAACCATTGATGGCAGCAAAATGGTGGTAACACCTGGAGCACCATCTATTACTGAAGATGAGTTCGAGACGGCACAAAAGATTTATTTCCAACGCTGTGCCGGTTGCCACGGTGTGTTACGTAAAGGTGCAACAGGTCTGCCTTTAACGACCGATATTACGCAAAAAAAAGGCACCGACTACCTTAAAGCCTTAATCAATTTTGGTTCGCCACGCGGTATGCCTAACTGGGGTACATCGGGTGAGCTAAGCGAAAAAGAAATCGACCTGATGGCCCGCTTCATTCAGCATGAGCCTCCAGTACCACCTGAGTGGGGCATGCCTGAAATGAAAGGTAGCTGGAAAATAGTTGTTAAGCCAGAAGATCGTCCAAAAAAACCACAACACAACTACGATGTGGATGACATGTTTGCTGTCACCTTACGTGATGCTGGTGAAGTTGCCATTATCGACGGCAAAAGCAAGAAAGTTCTAAACTACGTCAAAACAGGTTATGCGGTACACATTTCTCGAGCATCAAGCTCTGGCCGTTATTTCACTACCATTGGTCGTGACGGCAAGATCGACCTGATTGACCTTTACATGAAAAAACCTGACGTAGTGGCAACCATCAAAATTGGTCTGGAAGCACGTTCAGTTGAGAACTCTCGGTATAAAGGTTACGAAGATAAAATTGCTATTGCTGGTGCCTACTGGCCACCGCACTATGTGTTGATGGATGGCGAAACTTTGGAACCAAAGAAAATTGTTTCGACTCGCGGCATGACAGTAGACACTCAGGAATACCACCCTGAGCCACGCGTAGCAGCAATTGTAGGTTCACACAAACACCCTGAGTTTATCGTCAACGTTAAAGAAACCGGCCAAATTAAACTGGTCAACTACTCTGACATCGATAATCTTCAAGTGACTACCATTGATGCGGCTCCATTCCTGCATGATGGTGGCTGGGACAGCACGCAACGCTACTTTCTGACAGCAGCCAATGAAAACGACACTATTGCTGTGGTTGATGCGCAAGATCGTGAACTGGAGGCCTTGGTACCAGTCGATCGCATTCCCCATCCTGGCCGTGGTGCAAACTTCATTGACCCAGAGAAAGGTCCAGTCTGGGCAACCAGCGCTTTAGGTAATGCCAACATTACCTTGATTGGTACCGACCCTGAAAACCATAAAGATAACGCCTTTAAAGTCGTGCGTATTCTTGAAGGTCAAGGCGGCGGCTCTCTGTTCATCAAGACACACCCTAAGTCGAAAAACCTATGGGTAGATACACCTTTAAATCCGGATACCAATGTCAGCCAATCAGTTGCGGTATTTGATATCAATAACCTTGATGCCGGTTTTAAAACATTACCAATAGCCGAATGGGCAGACTTAGGTCCTGGTCCAAAACGTATCGTGCAACCTGAATACAACAAAGCCGGTGACGAAGTCTGGTTCTCGGTCTGGAGCGGTATGAAGGAAGAGTCTGCGATTGTTGTGGTCGATGACAAAACTCGTAAATTAAAGCACGTCATCAAAGGGCCTAAAATTGTGACTCCAACAGGTAAATTCAACAACTACAACACTCGTAACGAAATTTACTAAGAGTGTCGACAAGGCTAGCTGCTTGAAATCTCGTCATAAACACGGTTTTCATCAGCTAGCTTTTTTTCGAACCAGCTAAAACTCCCGCGCATCAGGGTAAGCGAGACGTTATGAAAGATAAACCGTTCAAAGGAACAAGTTCCAAACTTTATTTAGCCACATTAATAGCAAGCACCTTAATTTTTCAGGCAACGAATTCATTCGCAGCGCAAGCCGAAGCTTCAGACTCAACAAACAGCACCTCGCAAAACGATGACGCTGAAGTCATGACCATTGTCGCCCATCGCCAGCCAAGAAATATTTCTCAAGTCGCCGGCACCGTTACCATCATGGATCAGGACTATATTGAGAGAAATATTGTGCTGAGTATTGATGATATGGTGCGCTACGAACCCGGCATTGAAGTGGACGACAGTAGCACTCGCTTTGGTTATGGAGGCTTCAGAATTCGTGGCATTGGCGGTAACCGTACTGTCACAGTGGTGGATAATGTTCCGGTTGCCGATAATTACAGCGTAGGCAGTTTTGCCAACTCGGGTCGCGGTTTATTTGAGTTAGGTCTAATCAGTCGCGTTGAAGTACTGCGTGGCCCAGCTTCAACACTCTATGGCAGTAAAGCTCTTGGCGGCGTAGTCGCCATGAATCTGCTGGATGCATCGGACATTTTACGCGGAGAAAGCCAGGCCAACTGGCTCAAAGCAGGCTATAACACCGACAGCGACCGCTATAATCTGACGCTAGCTACAGCCTTTGAACAAGATGATTTCTCTTTACTGCTCGCTGGTGCAAAACAATATGGTCATGAAGCGGACGTAGCTAATTTACCTGCTGGAACCAGTGCAGATGTGCAAAATAGAACTCAGTTCGCAGGTCTTATCCGCACAGGTTTGAACACTGATTATGGGCGCTTCCGCCTAACCATTGATGGCCTCGAAGATGAGCGCCTGACTGACATCAATGCTGTGCTGGGAACGGGGCGTCTAGCCAACACCACCTCGATGGTAGGTGATGATCAGCGCGATCAGACCCGGGTTCTGCTTGACCACCATTTCACCAAGCTTGGCTTTATTGATCAGGGCACCTGGCGCTTATGGCATCAGCAAAGCGACACCAAGCAGGATACTTTTGAAGATCGCCTGCTGGCGCCAACGCCAGTCAGCCTGGTGCGAGAATTTGACTATGACCATAAAACCATCGGTCTTGGCACCGATCTCGAAACTCCCATTGTCAGTGGCGACTTAACTCAACGCCTGGGTTATGGTTTCGAGTTCAGCGAAACAGAACTGACCGAATTGCGCAATGCTTCGCAAACCAATCTCGATACCAACCAGACCACCAATATTGTGCTCGGAGAAGTCTTTCCATTACGTGATTTTCCAAAAAGTACCGTGCGCGAATTAGGTGTTTATCTGCATGATGAAATTGAGCTGTGGAGCAACGGTCTGGTCATCAGTCCTGGCTTACGTTATGAACACTACGAACTGAAAGCCAAAAATGATCCACTATTCGACAGCCAATTTCCGGATGCCAACAAAACGAATTTAACCAGTGACGCCTGGCTACCCAAGCTTGGCCTACTTATGCCGATTGGCAGTGATATGGAATGGTTCAGCCAATATGCCCGTGGGCATCGCGCGCCACCCTTTGCTGACGTCAATATTGGGCTTGATATTCCGATGTTTAACATTCGAGCCATTTCCAATCCTGACCTGAAATCTGAACGAGGTTACACCTTTGAAACCGGACTACGCTATCGCGGCACCGATACTCAGGCGGAATTCGCCCTGTTCCACAACCGTTATAGTGATTTTATCCAAAGTCGTGCCTTTGTTGGCTTTGATGCGGGCACCATGATCTTCCAGTCCATTAACCGCGACAAAGTGATCATCGAGGGTAGCGAGTTTAGACTGAAGCATTACTTCAGCGACAGCTTATCAACGGATGTAAAACTGGAATATATTCGTGGCGAAGACAAAAATACCGGCGAACCGATCGCAGATGTGCGCCCGCCAATGGCCATTGTTGAATTGAGCTATATGCCAACCTCGATGAGCTGGGAAACGCGCCTTGTTGCAACGGCCAGCAAGTCTCAAAAAGCACTGTTCGATGCCAGCGACAACCCGCTCTTCTCAGCCCCCGGCTACACCAGTTTTGACTGGATCACTCGCTGGTTTCCGACCGAGGAACTGCAATTAAGTGTGGGTATTTTTAACCTAACGGATAAAACCTACTGGCGTAACAGTAATGTCGCCAACTATCCCGCTGATGACCCAACGCTACCATTACTGGCAGAACCTGGTCGAAGTGTCGCCGCCAGCCTGGTCTGGAGCTTTTAGGACGCTCCCCCCTGAATGACGGCTACGCTTTATTCAACCTACCAATGCTACCTTGCACCAAACTTTTTTGTACGGACAACTCATGAGTTGTCCCTACAGCCATAGGGCATTCATGCATCGCTCCGCCCCACAAACAAGCGATTGCTGGTTATGGCCCTCCTTTTTTATGACCTCAATCAACGAATCAACAAGCCAATCTCCCTTATCATGCAAGGTCAAACCAGTACCGGCTTCATAAACAGGCATAATGCCTACCAATTGACACTCTCAGTCAACATGTAAATTCACATCACATAAGGTGTTTCATGCTACAAACAAACCAATATTCCTACGATGACCTGATTGCCTGCGGTAACGGTAAATTGGTAGGACCTCAAGGCAACAAGCTTTCCCCACTACCTTTACCCAATATGCTGATGATGGACCGTATCACAACAATCACCAATGAAGGTGGCGAGTATGGCAAAGGCTTTATCGAAGCAGAGCTGGATATCTCTCCAAAGTCCTGGTTCTTTGACTGCCATTTTAAAGGCGACCCTGTTATGCCCGGCTGTCTTGGTGTCGACGCCATGTGGCAATTAACCGGCTTCTTCTTGTCGTGGCTAGGTTCGCTCGGCAAAGGCCGCGCACTGGGGTCCGGCGAAATAAAATTCTTCGGCCAGGTTCTACCCGCGGCTAAAAAAGTCATGTATCGTATCGACGTTAAACGTGTGATTCAGCGCAAGTTAAAGATGATAATTGCCGACGGTTCGGTTTCCGTAGACGGAAAGAAGATATACACTGCGGAAGACTTAAAGGTCGGGATTTTCGACAGCGTCGAATCCTTTTAAACCAACCAATTCACTATAAATAATAGTATCGTCATTATGAAAAGAGTCGTTATTACAGGTATGGGCATTGTTTCATGCTTAGGAAACAATGTTGAGGAAGTTGCCGAGTCATTAAAGCAAGGCAAGTCCGGTATCAAATTCAAAGAAATCTATAAAGAAAAAGGCCTGCGTAGCCATGTAGCCGGCAAGCCTGATATGGACATCAAAGATCATATCGATCGCAAAGTTGTCCGCTTTATGGGTGACGCTGCTGGCTATGCCTATATCTCGATGCAACAAGCTATCGAGGATGCAGGCTTGACCGACGATCAGGTTTCTAACGTGCGCACCGGGCTGATTACAGGCTCTGGTGGTGGCTCACAAGGCACGCAAGTCGAGTCAGTTGATATTGCGCTGGAACGAGGCGTTAAACGCGTTGGCCCTTATGCCGTACCTAAAACCATGGGCAGCACTACCTCAGCTTGTCTGGCGACCCCATTTAAAATTAAAGGCATCAACTACAGTATCACTTCTGCTTGCGCCACTAGCGCACACTGCATTGGAAATGCATTTGAACAAATCGCCATGGGCAAACAGGACATCGTGTTTGCTGGCGGTGGTGAAGAAGAAGATTGGCGCTTAACCCTGTTGTTTGACGCCATGGGCGCGCTCTCAAGTAAATATAATGATACGCCAGAAACCGCATCCCGTCCGTATGACGCAACCCGTGACGGCTTTGTCATCTCATCCGGCGGTGGCATTCTGGTCATGGAAGAATACGAACACGCCAAAGCTCGCGGCGCAAAAATCTACGCCGAACTGGTGGGCTATGGCGCCACCTCCGACGGCTACGACATGGT
>JAPHRL010000065.1 GCA_026195755.1 Kangiella sp.
AAGGTTGCATTAACAAGTCTCCTGACAATAAATCTCATGCAGTAGATGAATGATACGAGCGACCTCGGTCGAAGCTAAGGAATAGTAAATGGTTTGCGAATGACGACGCGTTGTGACTAGATCGCTCTTTCGTAACAAAGCCAGGTGTTGCGACAGCGCCGACTGACTCAGTTGAGGTAATAAATCATTAAGTTCACCAACCGATAATTCTTTTTCAAGAAGAATACAAAGAATCATCAATCGTTGTTCGTTGGAAATGTTTTTTAGCAACTGAGCTGCTTCGGCAGAGTGCTTTTGCATTTCGTCTGTAAATGCCATGGTGCTTTGAGTCATTCGTTGATCCATAATCAAATTCTGCCTTAAACGATACTGATGCGCAATTAACTGACTCCACAAAAGAGAAAGTTATACGGGTGAAAAATCACCAAGTGTCTTTAATTTGGGTTGCTGTTGTTTTGGTACAAAGTCACCGGTTGCAGGATTGAAATCATAGTTTTTCGACCAGCGTTCTGCATTATCAACGACTTGGTGCAGCGCATCAACAATCGAGTGCGCTTCTTCGTTATGATTTGTCGGGTGTAAAGAAACACGAACCCAGCCAGGTTTGTCAGTGAGATCTCCTTGATCAATCTTGTTGGTGATCTCATGACTTTGAAGTTGATCAACATCAAGTAGTAAGTGACCATAAGTCCCCGCGCATGAACAGCCGCCACGAGTTTGAATACCAAAGCGGTCATTTAACAAACGTACGATTAAATTATGGTGGATACCTAGAACATAGAAAGAAATAATACATAAACGTTCCGTTTGCTCGCCTTCCAGAATGCGCACGTTTGGAATGTGCGAAAAGCCATCCAATAAGATTTTTGCTAGTTCTTCTTCGCGAGCCTGGATTTTATCAACGCCCATTGCATCTTTGAGCTTAAAGGCTAAGGCAGCTTTGATGGTTTGCAGGAAGCCTGGTGTTCCACCATCTTCGCGTGCTTCAATATTATCGAAAAAGCGATGTTCGCCCCAAGGGTTGGTCCATGAGACAGTGCCGCCCCCTGGTTGATCGGGTACTTTGCAGTTATAAAGAGCCTGATCGAAAATCAAAATACCGCTACTGCCCGGCCCACCCAGAAATTTGTGTGGGGAGATAAAAATCGCATCAAGTTTCTGTTCAGAATCAGCAGGATGCATATTGATATCCACATACGGTGCAGAAGCAGCAAAATCCACAAAGCACAGACCATTATGCTGGTGCATTATTTTTGCCATTTCATGATACGGCGTTTTAATACCGGTCACATTACTGCAAGCGGTGAATGAACCAATTTTGATTAACCGATCCTTATATTGTTTGAGTAGCTCCTGCATATGGCCTAAATCGGGACGGCCTTGCGCATCAGAACGAATGATCTCTAGGGTGACTTCGCATTCGTGCCAGGTGGTTTGATTGGAGTGATGCTCCATGTGTGTCACCAGCACTAACGGTTTTTCATGCTCTTTAATATCAAGTCGTTCGCGCCATTTTTCAGGAACGCGCAATCCCAACATGCGCTGGAATTTGTTGATCACTAAAGTCATACCCGAACCCGCAGCAATGAGCACATCTTTGTCGTCTGCATTGACGTGAGCTTTGATAATTTGCTGTGCTTCGTGGTAGGCATTGGTCATGGTTGTGCCGGTCAGCGTAGTTTCGGTATGCGTATTAGCCACATAAGGGCCTAGGGTATGGCTTATAAAGTCTTCAATGGGACGATATAAACGACCACTAGCGGTCCAATCGGCATATAAAATAGAATCGCCATTCGGCGCAGCGTCATAACTATGGTTCTCGCCAATGATTCCTTGGCGGAAAGATGCAAAATGTTCAATGAGGTTCATTATAAGAATAATCGTCTGACAAAATATGCAAAGAAGCTAATATAGACAGTGACACACAGATTAGCAAGTAACTACTAGGCATAACAGCACTGGAAAGACCAATTAACAAAACTCACGGCAACTGAGCAAGGTACCGCTCCATCTTGCGATAATTCAAAGTCTCGCTGATATGGTGTGGTTGAATCATTTGTTCGTTAGCCAGATCGGCAATCGTTCGTGATACTTTAATAATCCTATGATAAGAACGTGCTGATAAATTGAGTTGCTCAAGGGCTTTATTCAAAAGCATCTTCGCCGAATCGGATAACTGACAATGATCATCAATTTCACCAGCCTGCAACTGACCATTCAACTTTCCTTGTCTTTGGTACTGAGCCGCCTGACATTTCATCACACGCTGACGTAAATAAGTGCTGGTTTCCTGTGGTTTAGTTTCTTTGGGTTTGCCACCGGTCAACTCCTGCTGACTTAACAACGGAACCTCAACCTGCATATCAATACGATCCAAAAGCGGCCCCGAAATTTTCCCCAAGTAACGACGAATAACATCGGGCGAACAACGACAAGCACCTTTCGGATTCCCGTAATGACCACAGGGGCAAGGATTGGTGGCAGCCAGAAACATAAAATTGGCCGGATACTCCGCCTGTTGAGCCGCGCGCGAAATCGTGACTTTGCCGCTCTCCAGTGGCTCGCGAAGATTGTCCAACACCTGACGCGAAAACTCAGTCAGCTCATCGAGAAATAAAACGCCATTATGAGATAAAGAAATCTCCCCGGGCTTAGGATGACTACCACCACCAATTAATGCTGGCGCAGAACAGGAATGGTGCGGTGCGCGATATTTGCGCACAAAAAACTGACTGGCATCAAAACCAAAATGACTCACTGAATAAATCGACGCCGACTCTTTCGCTTCCTGTTCCGTCATCGGCGATAGAATGGTTTGCATACGCGAAGCTAACATACTTTTGCCAGTACCGGGCGGGCCAATGAACAACAGGTGGTGCTTGCCCGCCGCCGCAATCGTCAAAGCCCGTTTCGCGGACTCTTGAGCGATGACATCCGACATATCCATATCAAAGTCATAATCATGAATCACTGCATCATTGGTGCATTCGGATAAAGGCGTATTACGCATTAACGAATGGCAAACATCCAATAAATGCTTGGCGTGTACCGCCTGTACCGAAGGCACTAAACCCGCTTCGGCAGCATTTGATTCGGGAACAACCAAGGTTCTCTGTTCCTCAGTGCAAGCCAGCGCCACCGGTAAGACACCTTTTACTGGCCGTAGCTCACCAGTTAAAGCCAGCTCACCGATAAATTCATAATTAGATAAGTAGTCAGACGGCAACTGGCCAGAAGCCGCCAGAATTCCCAATGCTATCGGCAAATCAAAACGACCACCTTCTTTCGGCAAGTCCGCTGGTGCTAAATTAATCGTGATACGACGTGCAGGAAATTCAAAGTTCGAATTAATAATCGCACTACGCACCCGATCCTTACTCTCCTTAACCGCCGCCTCCGGCAAACCAACAATATTCAAACTCGGCAAGCCGTGTGACAAATGCACCTCAACCGTCACCAACGGCGCCTCAATTCCAACCCCAGCGCGGGAATACACAATAGCGAGAGACATCCTCTGTCCTAGTTATAAGAAATGTAACCCGCAATCGTAGAGAAATAAGCAGGAATAATGAATATCAGAAGTCTTAAAGTGCTGTAAGAAAAGGATTAAGGAGTTTGTGTGGGATGCTAGAATGGTTGTAATGTTTGTTGGAAATAATGTATAGGAACAAGAGGTATGTCATCCTGATGAAAATCAGGATCTGCTCTTTATGCTTAAATAGAAAATAAAGTAAGGTTGAGTCATCAATAAAGGAAGGAAGACGCATGAACTGGAAAAGATATATAAGAATAGTAATGGCTTTCCTTACGGCTTTGGTGGTTATCGGACCAGCAGCCTATTTATTGATAGTGTATGGAGTTGCGTCAGCAATGATGGGCTATGAATCCAAATGGATTTCCACAGCAATTATTTCGTTGGCAATCATTCTGGTTATTGTTATTACAGGCATCTTTACTTCAAGAGAAATAAGACAAAGTAGGACAGGAAGTACAACTCAAATTAGGAAGCCCAAATGAAATTAACGAAAGAAGAAATGAAGGCTTGGGTCGATAAATATATTAAAGCTCAAGATAATAATCTCGGTATAAGCAGGAGTGGTGAGCTACATTGGTCAGTTAATAAGTTCTTTGAACTGGAAAATGAACACCCAGAGCTTTGCTGGAAGGCGATACTAGAAGTCCTACATAGAGAGCCAAGTGAAAAAGTAAAAGACATATTAGCTGCTGGGCCCTTAGAAGATCTAATAGACACACATGGAGAAGAATACATAGAGGTGATTGAAGAAGAAGCTAAAATAAACCCTGAGTTCAGGAAACTATTAAGAGGGGTATGGGAGAGCAGCACACCAGAAGTATGGAATAGAGTTCTAAAAGCGAGAAAGAATACGTCAAATGAATAAAACAGGAAGAAATAGCTGATAAAGCTACCTGTTTTGTCTGAAATATACGGGATATACCGAATTTAACGCACCAGGGCATTCCCTTCGGTCATCCGCTAACCCCCCGAAATACGACCGAAGGAAGCGCCATTGGTGACTGGAAAATCGACACTTGTAAAAAAAGAATAATGATAATAAAGTCTTACGATTGAATTCGTATAATAAAATGTTAAGCATATGGAGATGGTATGAATTGCTTTAATCATCCAGAAGTAAGTTCGATAGGAATCTGTAAATCTTGTAGTAAAGGCCTTTGTCCAAATTGCGCTGCAGATCTAGATCATGGTCTTGCGTGCAAGAATAAGCATGAGTCTCAGGTCGAATCTTTGAATATGATTCTTGATAAGAGTGCGAAAGCCTACTCTGCAGCGCCTAAAAATATATTTATTGCACCAATATTCTACCTGTTCATGGGGCTTGTATTCGCTGGGTTTGGCTATTTTTCAAGAGAGGGTGTGACAGGATTGCCTTTCGTTATGGGTGTTGGGTTTATAATCTTTGCAGTGGTCATATTTATTCGCAATAGAGATATTTTCAAGGCAACTAAAGATGCTTAACAAGCGCAAGCATCCGACTCGCTACGCTCCCGGCTGTTGCGGGCGTTATGTGCACAAGGAGGCGACATGATCGAAGCAGCATGCCACTGCGGGAATATAACTATAAAGGCTGAAAAGATACTTGATTCAGTGACAAGCTGTAATTGTTCAATGTGTTACCGTATTGGTGCTCTCTGGGCATACTACACATTGGATCAAGTCGTAATAAAGCAAAATTCAAATACTAACGTTTATCAATGGGGTAACAAACTACGCGAGTATCACTCGTGTTCAATTTGTGGCTGCACTACTCATTACACGCAAAAACGAGATGATGGTTCAAATAGAGTCGCTATGAATACCCGCATGGCAAAACCGGAGCTTTTCAAAGCGGCTAATGTTAGGTATTTTGATGGCGCGAACACTTTTAAATATGTATAGCAATAAACAGCTATAAAACGTTGGTCGTTTCTAAAAATGTTTCGGTCAAGTAAGGTGGTTTCTTGAACTTATAGGGCAAGGGCCACATAACCAGGCGCTCAAACGGATTCCGTAATGTTGGCACCTTTTGCGCAAAGTAACGCACAAAAGTCGCCAACATCACTTCACCGGTTAGCGCAACGTTAGGTGAACATGAAATATAGAACGTGCCCAAGTTGCAGCGAAAAATCTATTTCATTGGCTAAGCTTGCCCTATTTGGCCGACCAAAATGTACAGCTTGCTCTAAAAGTGTAGGTTTTCATTGGTTGTTTGCTGCTGTGTACGCATGCTTATTAGCCGTTTTATCAAGTTTCTTCGGCGTGTATTTGGTTGTCTCAAACATAAATGTTATTTTTAGCTTTACTATTATTTGCGCTGTCGTGTTTCTTGTAAGTGCTTTAGCTTCTTTCATAGCACCTTTAGAGACTAAATCTAAGTGGTGGGCTCCATGAGTTCACCTAACAAGCACCGCCAATCGCGACCTTCGCACTGCGTGCTCGGCCGCTGCGGTGGACGTTATGTGTAAAGATAAGATATGGATTTTACTCAAGTAGAAAAACCATTCGAAGAGTGGGCAAAAGAAAACAATTTACCTATATCTAGGTCTTATCAAGACTCTGAGGTACGGTCTGTAAATCTATTTACAAACAACCAAACTAAGAAATGGCAACTTTGGTTAGAGCCAAACCCCAAGGATGATTCATGCACTATTAAATACTGGGATTATGCCAAGCAAAGGCATGAGATGACGGTGTCAGTTCCTAAGTTAAAATCAGCACTTAATAAAATAACCGAATCAATTTTACAATAAGGTAGATTGTTGAATGCCAACACATAACAAGTTAAATCACGTTACTCCTGCTACGCAGGGGCGGACTGCCAACCGCTTCGCGGCTGTCAGCCCGTGTTTGAGGCGTTATGTTCTTTATTTAGTCAATCAGAGGTCCTATTGAAAAATTCCAAAGACACTATTTTAACTCTAGCGACTTTTTTGATATTGGTTGTAGCTTTTTATCTTTTAGGGTATTGGTTAATTTATCGAATGGGTAAAGCTACGCCACTAATGCTTTCAGTTGGCGCGGCTACATTGGTCACGTGTTTTGTGAGAAAACGAAAATTATCTACTCTGGGCTGGCAGTGGAGAGAATGGAAATATCAATGGGCAAGTTATCTCATACCGCTTGCTATTGCGTTTATTTCTTACCTAATTGTGTGGATGTGTGGGTTTGGTGATTTTTATAGTGTTGAGTTCCTATTTAAGCAAAAAGAAAGCTATAACTTAGGCCATTGGAACGATCTTGCCATACTTGTCTTTCATTTTTTATTAATTGCGACCATTAGTTTTTTTGTATCACTACCCTCAATCTTGGGTGAAGAGGTTGGTTGGCGTGGCTTCTTAGTACCTGAACTTTCTAAAATTATGCCGTTCAGCGGGGTTGCATTGGTAAGTGGATTTGTTTGGGCATTATTTCACTGGCCGCTAATTATTTTGGGGCTATACGGTAATGGCACGTTGCGCCCAGCCTCACCGGCTCGCCGTCGGCGACCATCGGCAGCGTGGCCGTCTCCCTTTCGACGGTCGACAACGCCACCGGCGACCCGACATCTCTCGTGGTCGCGCCGTCTCGTCCCTCCGGCGGGTAGCCCCGTCCCGTCCCTCCCGCGGGAGAGTCGGCACGGACCCTCAGGTCACGGGACCGGCCGCATCCCCGGACCGCCGGTGGTCATCGACCACGCCGAGGTGTCGCCGCTTTCGAAGCCGTCGGCGAAGAGCGGCGGTTCGACAGCGCCGCCCCAGGCGGTGACGGCGGCGTCGTCGAGGTACCA
>JAPHRL010000196.1 GCA_026195755.1 Kangiella sp.
TATTGGCGGCTTGTGCTGGGGCACCAAAGCAGCAAAGTGCAGAAACTTGTCGCAAAGCACTTGATGTGGCTTATAAAGAGCTCAGTTTTGCTGAAAGCCAAGGCTTTGCAGGAACTGTGAACTATACAAAAGCCGCTAGTTTGCTTACGGCTGCGAAAACCAGTCAAACAGTCGAGGCTTACGACTCATGTGTTAGCAATGCCGACAAAGCGCGATACTATATTGCTGAGTCGAAGAAAGGTTAGTTCATAGGCATTATCCTGTTCTAGGCGGCTATTAGTCGCCTTTTTTCTATCTTGATATATTACGTGGATTGATTGGCCTTAGATTGGATAACCGTTACAATGACTCAGAGCTATTATTTGATGGCTCTGCAACTAGGAATACTATATGTCAAAAAGAAAGAATCAGGATCCACAGGCTGAGTTAGAATCTCAACGCTACAACAACCCCATCGCAAGTCGCCAGTTTATCCTGCAACAGTTGGAAGAAGCCGGCGAGCCAGTATCGCTGGACCAGCTAGCTAAGCGATTGGAGATGAAGGAACCTGAACAAATTGAAGCATTACAGAAACGCCTTAACGCCATGGAGCGGGATGGGCAGTTACTCTGTAACCGTAAAGGTCGCTTCTGTTTAGTGGATGCTACCGATCTGGTGCGCGGTAAGGTGTTAGCACACAGAGACGGCTATGGCTATTTAGCGCTGGAAAAGGGTGGTGACGATTGGTATTTATCACCACGAGAAATGCACTCTGTTTTTCATGGTGACAAGGTTCTGGCGCGAGTCAGAAATATTGACCGTCGAGGACGCACTGAAGGCGCTATTGTTGAAATTCTCGATGGTTCGACCTCACATATAGTGGGCCGATTGCACGAAGAGAACGGCCTGCGTTTTGTGACGTCCGAAGATCCCAGAATTCTACATGATTTAATGATTTCGCCAGATGACAGCATGAATGCTGAAGTTGGCCAGGTGGTGGTCGCACAGATTGTTCAGCGTCCAAAACGGAATCAACATGCTCGCGGCATCATCACTGAAGTATTGGGTGATTATCTGTCTGCTGGCATGGAAATTGAAATAGCGATTCGTAATCATCAGATTCCGCATGAATGGCCAGACGATGTTCTGTCTGAAGTGGGAGAATTGCCGGTCGATGTCACTGAAAAAGACTGGCAGGGGCGCGTTGATTTGCGCAAGTTGCCGCTAGTAACGATAGATGGTGAAGACGCACGCGATTTTGATGATGCAGTTTATTGCCGTCGTAAAGCCAAAGGTGGCTGGACCCTATGGGTTGCCATCGCAGATGTCAGTCATTATGTGCGTCCGGGTACTGCATTGGATGACGAAGCTATTGAACGTGGTAATTCAGTCTATTTCCCAGAATTTGTAGTTCCGATGCTACCAGAACTGTTGTCAAACGGTCTCTGCTCATTAAAACCCAAAGTTGACCGCTTGTGTATGGTTGCTGAAATGTCGCTATCGGCAACAGGACAAGTCACAGCGACAAAATTTTATCCGGCAGTGATGCACTCACACGCACGATTTACCTATGAGAAAGTGTGGGGAATATTAAGTGGCGACGAAGCATTACAAAAAGAGTATGCGCCATTAGTTGGTGACCTCAAAGAGTTGCACGAGTTATTTAAAGCTCGCCTGAAATTGAAAGAAGGGCGTGGTGCCATCGAGTTCGAAACCACTGAAACGCAAATCATTTTTGATGAAAATAAAAAGATTGAAAAAATTGTTGGTCGAGTGCGTAACGATGCCCACAAAATCATTGAAGAGTGCATGATCTGTGCCAATGTGGCGGCGGCTGAGTTTATTGAAAAATATGAAAAGCCTGGCGTCTACCGTGTCCACGAAGGGCCTTCAGAAGAGCGACTGGAAAAATTCAGAGCTTTCCTTGGTGAGCTGGGTATTTTCCTGTTTGGTGGCTCGAATCCGGAACCGAAACACTATCGCGAACTGCATGATGCTATTGCTGAGCGCCCGGATCAGGAGTTGATCCAGACCATGATGTTACGTTCCATGATGCAGGCTGTTTATAGTCCAGACAATCAGGGGCACTTTGGATTAGCTTTCGATTCTTACACCCACTTTACGTCGCCTATTCGTCGCTATCCGGATTTACTGGTACACCGAATCATTAAGGCGATTCTTGCGCGTGAATTCGATGCGCCGGGAACCGATGGTGGTGTCGATTATCAAGAGAAAGAGTTAGTAGCCTATTCCGAACACAGCTCAATGACTGAACGTCGTGCCGATTTGGCCACACGGGATGTGGTTGACTGGCTCAAATGTGAATACATGTTGACGCGAGTTGGTGAAGAGTATTGGGGCACGATTTCAAGTGTCACCAGTTTCGGTATCTTTGTTGCGTTAGACGAATTGTTTGTAGAGGGACTTATCCATATCAGTGAGCTGGGTGATGATTACTATCACTTTGATGCCCTGAAAATGCGATTAATTGGCGAGCATAAAAGACAATCTTATCGTGTTGGTGACCGCGTTAAAATTAAAGTTGCCAATGTCGATATGGACCAGCGCAACATCGATTTTGCATTACTGGATCGTGAGCATGTTAAACGTGAAGAACCAAAAGGTATTGAACGCAAAAAACTGTACGCAAAAGCTAAAAAGTCGGGCTCGCTAAGTGGCGATGGCAAGAAAGGCAAAGACGGTAAAAAGCGTCGTGATTACAGAAAGGGCTCCAGCAAGGGCGCCAAACCTGAGTCCGGTAGTGCTAAGAAAGGCGCGAAAAATGCCAAGCCAAAACGCGGCAAGAATGGTAAGAAAAAAAGTAAATAGCAGTTTTAAACCAATTAAAAAGAGTTACTCATGTCAGAATTAGTGTATGGACTTCATGCTGTTGAAGTCCTATTAAAGCGTAGCAGTGATCGAGTCGAACGGTTATACATTCAAAGCAATCGTCACGATCAGCGATCACATAAAGTCGTTAAGTTAGCGCAAGATAAAAATATTACGATTATTCAGAAAGAGCGCCAAGAGCTTGATGAGATGACCGATCAGCGTCATCAGGGTGTGATTGCTGTTTGTCGTCCAGAAAAGAAAAAAAACTTTCATGAGAAGCACATTCCTGAATTACTTAGCCAAATTGATGAAGCCCCACTTATCCTAATCCTGGATGGTGTAACTGATCCCCATAATCTTGGTGCCTGCTTGCGCAGTGCCGATGCAGCAGGTGTGCATATGGTTATAGCGCCGAAAGACAATGCCGCCAGTATTACTGATGTGGTGCGTAAAGTTGCTTGCGGTGCTGCTGAAACAGTCCCTTTTATACCGGTAACCAATTTGGTTCGCACTATGAAGCAGCTGCAAGAAGCCGGAGTCTGGATCGCTGGAACTGCGGGCGAGGCTAAGCAAGACATTTATCAAGCCAACCTGAAAGGACCGCTAGCGATTGTCATGGGTGCCGAAGGAGAGGGTATGCGTCGCCTGACACGTGAAAACTGTGACTACCTGATTAAAATACCTATGGCTGGAGAGGTGTCCAGCTTGAATGTATCTGTGGCAACAGGTGTAACCCTATTTGAGGCTGTGCGACAAAGAAGTTATTAAAAAAAATAAAAAAAAAGGAGATGGTTTTGAAGAGGTTAGTATTTGGGGTTGTATTCGTTGCTTCATTTTTTCATCATTCATTGATGGCTGAGGTTAAGGTTAAGCTTAAAATTGCGCTTAAAGAATACCCAGCACCTGAGTTCCATTACCCATATTTTGATGAAATGAATGGTTATCAGGATTTCGTGAAAGTACTTTTTAAAATTGACGAGGAAGGGTACGTTGAAGAGTATTCTATTCAGAATCAATATGTTGAAAAAGATCTTCGTCAGTCTATCAGAAGCTATTTGTTTTCTAAGCAAACCAGGTTTAAAGATAAACCAAACCGCTTTGGTTTTTTAAGCATTAAGTACCGTTTCTCTGAAAACATTGATTATCATAACCTCATTAGAAGTTATCATGACTTTTTTGACGAAGGCAACTATAAGTTGGCTTATCAAAGTATTATTGAAGGCATGAAATTGGAACCCAATAACCCCGCCTCTCATTACTTGCTGGCTATGGTATTAAAGAAATTGGATCGAATAGAAGACAGCAAACCGCACTACCAAAAAGCAATAGATTTATCCCCTGATAATCCTTTACCCTATTATTCTTTAGCCTTTATTTATAAAAAAGAAGGTAACACAGAGCTCGCAGGGCAATACCTCGATAGTTCTATTGAGAGAGCTCCAAAATTCTGGGAGAATTATTGGTTAAAGTCTGACATTGCCCAGGCACAAGGTCGTTACCTTGATGCTATGAATCATTTGGCTTATGCCCTAGAATTAAATCCTGACAGTGAATACCTCCACTCCGAGAAAGGATGGTTATTGCTCGATCAAGAAGCCTACTTGCTGGCAAAGCAAAGCTTTGAGAAAGCGTTAGAGTATAATTCAGAATATCAAACTGCTTTGTCAGGTCTCTCAAGGAGTCTGTACGATCTGGAGTTATATGAGCAAGCCAAAGAATATAGTTTAAAAGCGTTAGCGCTCTCGCCAGAGGATACTTACGATTTATTTCAGGCAGGATTAATTTTTGATGAGCTAAAAGAGTATGACAAAGCTGCGCAATACCTCTTTGAATTAATATCTATCGATAAAGCATATCCTAGTGCTTTAAATAATCTAGGTTATCTTTACATTAAAATGGGAGAGTTGGAAAAAGCGGAGAAAACTCTGTTACAGGCACTGGAATTAACACCGAAAGCATCAAGAGTGATCAATAATTTAGGTACCGTAAAGTTTCAGCAGGGAGACTGTTCGAATGCAAACGAATATTTCAACCGAATTGAGGCTCTATATCCTGGTCATGAAAACTCATTCTCAGAGGTCTATCTTGCGCGTTGTGCTATTCAATTAAATGATCTCGAAAGGGCATATGCATTGTTGATGGGCGTAGTTGATGAAAACCCTGATTACTTTGACGCGCTTTATATCGACCAGTTTGGTAGTGGTAATCACCTGAAAGTTGCGATTGACGAATATGTTGAGCGCGTGGGTTCGGGCAACACCAATGCCAAGACATTAATTAATGCCTATAAGGAAACTAATAATGATTAAATTAATGACGCTCATGTTCGCTTTAATTATAAGTGGCTGTGCAACAGTACATAACGATAATCATAATGTATTTCATGTTACTCATGAAGTTGAGCAAGGACACTACAACGAATTTCTGTTGCATGCTTATGATGATGAATCCATAGTGCAACAAACAGTGAGTATCCACAAATATAATTTAGGGAAATGGATCCCCAGTGTTGCTCACCGATTGTATAACCAGGACCTGTCATCCTTTATTGAGTTTAGAATAAGCTTTTCAGATCAGGTAACTTATAGTAGCTATAAGTATTTCACTAAAGACAAAGAAGGCAAATACTCACTCCAAATTGAGGAGTCAAAAAATATCAATAGCCTAGATAACACTTTTAAAATTTCTATAGTAAAAGATAAAGGGGCCGCTACTTTGTATATAAACCAAGTGCCTATTATGACTGGCCCCATGCTTCATGAAGTTAAATATGTAGGCATTTTGTATGTCAGTATGGATGTGAGTTTCGATACCATTCAAGAGTAGGCTAAGATATTCTGACTGTTTCAATTGCTAATGATATGGCAACTCAAGATGATGCGGTTTAATAGAGAAAAAAATAATAGTGTTAACTGAAGGAAAAGGAAATTAGAATGAATAAAGTTGTTTATGTTTTATTGGGTTTATCTTTAGTAGCGAATGGTTATTTCTTGGTAAATAGCGACTCGCAAAAAGAAAGGGTGGTAGTTAAAGAAGTAACCACACAAAAAGCTGAGGTTAAATCGCAGGTTGAAGAAAAAACCGTTAAACAGGAAGTCTCCAAGGAGAGTGAAGGTCAGGACAAAGAGCAGTTGTATCTTGATAAAATTGCTGAACTTGAAAATGAGATTGCTTTACTTCAAAAACAAATAGCTGGCAAAAGTCAGACTGAAAATTTACAAGATAACCAGGTGGAGTCAGTCACAATATCCAGCACAAGAGAAGTCGATGAAAAGATTCTGGAAGAGTTTAACCGATATAATCCAAAGGAAATGTTCGAATCACAACCAGTTGATCCTGAGTGGGCTTTTGAAAGACAGGATGGTATTTACGAATTGATTACAAATTCTGATCTTATGAGCCAACTAAACGTGTCAGATGTAGAATGCAAGACCAGTGTTTGTAAAGTGTCGCTTAAAACATTTGATGATAAACACTCTGCAAAAATGATGGCAATGATGGATACCTCTGAGCTATTGCGAAAAAGTGAGTTGTTGAGCGGATTAAGCAGTCAGACTTCGCTTAAGCCAGGGACGAATGAACTTTATATGTACTTTTATAAAGAAGATGAAGAAGCCTCTGAGGAATAATAATGAAAATAGTTTATATAGCATTGCTATTGTCGTCCTTGACTCTTAATGGTTTTCTATTATTGGGCCAATCAGAGGTTGAGCCTGATGAGTATTTAAATGCTAGCTCACAAAGTAACATTGATGAAAGCTCGCAGACAGAAAAGTCAGATTTAAAAAATGAGATTGCTCGTTTGAAAAATAGGTTAGCACTAGCTGAAAAGGAAGCTGAAACTTTGGGGTATGAGTCTGTACAAGAGGATGATAATCCTGAATCTACCCTGGTTAACTCTAATGAGAACTTAAAAAGCCACAACAAGGAAGTGTATCCATACGAAGATATCGATCAGAAGAACCTTGCAAAAGCTAAGCAGTATCAGGCGGAGGAGGTTAATCCTGGCTGGGCCTATGATTCTGAAGAGGATATCACCAGCATGATTACCAGTTCTGATTTGATTTCTGAGTTTAGTTTGCAAGGAGTTTCCTGCAAAACAAGTATGTGTAAGCTGACAATAACACCCTATAAGGATACTGATCAGGAGGCTATTTCAATTCTTATGGGAATAAGCATCCTCGCCTTCGACTCACCGAGGTTTAGAGATTATCACACAAGATCGATTCCAAATGAGAATACAGGTGAGCTCGATATTTATTTTTATCCCGCCGAAGAAGAGTCTGATTAGTTATTAAATAAACGATTGATAAAGTCATTTTTTTGACATAACAAGTTTAGTGCATCGATTAAATCTATCTCCTGAAAGCTAATCGAGTCATTAGCTTTCAGTTGTCCTAGCACTGATAAATCTGTTGTGATGACCTGCCCAACTCTTGGATAGCCGCCAGTTGCTTGACCGTCAGCCAAAGTGATTATCGGCTGGCCATCTGTAGGCATCTGGATAGTGCCGGGCGTGATGGGTGCTGTGGTCATTGATAATGGCTTTTCTGTTTTAAGAGCAGAGCCTTTCAGTCGCATTCCCATGCGATTGCTTTGGCTGGTGACCTGGTAGGCGGTTTGAAGAAATTGTTGCTGCATATCTTTAGAAAAGCATGACCATTCTCTGCCTTTTATAAATCGTATTTGATAATTATCACCAAACTGAAGTTGTAATTCTTTCGGCGTTACTTTGGCTTCTGGCATGAAGAAACTTTTTAAGTTTAGCGTGTCATTATTATTAAAAGCTCTTCCCTCAAAGCCTCCAAAATTAGCCATTAAGTTTGTTGAGAAACTGTTCATAATAATGGGTAAGTCAGGGTCTGCAGCAAAAGCAAGATAAGCTCTTGCGCCATTAACTAACTTGCCAAAAGTTAATTGTTCGCCTTTGTTCACCAATAGCGTTTGATGCATATCGACTGGAATATCATCAATCGAAAGTTCAAAGTGAGCACCAGTCACGGCTATGGCCATGTCCTGAGTGAATTCGATAACTGGGCCAGCCTGGGTTATTTCAAGACAAGCAGAGTTCAAAGGCTTGCTGACTAGCCAATTTGCGATTTGTAGACTGACTGGATCAAGCGCACCATTGTTGGGAATGCCGTAACGCCTGAATCCCGCGCGGCCAAGATCTTGTAAACTTGTTTGCAAACCAGCTTTGATGAATCGAATACTCATGCAGTTGCCTCACTGAGCTTTTTGAACTCTTCATAGCTGATAGGAACAAAACGAATGTTATCTAACGGATTGGCAATAGAGGGTGGTGACTGTTCAATATCTAACATAGTTGTTGGGGTACGCCCAATAATTTGCCAGCCGCCAGGGCTAGCAATTGGATAGACACCTGTTTGGCTACCGCCGATACCAACAGAACCCGCTTCAATTTTGGTTCGTGGGTTGTCGCGGCGAGGGCAGTGCAGTCGCTCATCCAGACCACCTAAATAAAGAAATCCAGGCAAAAATCCAAGCATATAAACAGTGTAGTTTTGACTGCTGTGGGCTTCAATTAACTCCTCAACAGTCATGCCACAGTAATCCGCAACATAGTCGATATCGGGCGCAACTCTTACGTCATAGCACACCGGAATTTCAATGGTTCGACTGCTACCGGCGTTTACCGGTTTTGCCTGCTCGATAGTAGTTTTAATCTGTGATAAAGCCTGTTCCGGTTGAAACTCAAGAGGTTCAAATATAACCAGCAAACTGTTGTAAGCTGGAACCAACTCGATAAAACCAGTAGGAGACTTGTTGTGAATTGATTCGGCTGCCCCGAGAATGTAACGCAAAAGGTTTTCTGAAATATCACCTTCAAATTCAATAAGGATTGAATGATCACTGTTAATAAAGAGTTGGTAATTAAATGCCATCCGTAAAACCAATTAGTTGATCTCGATTTCGTGTTCACGCAGCAATTGATAGAGTCGCTGCGCTATATCTCTGGCACTGGGGTTGTCGCCGTGCAGGCAAATGGTATCAACTTTCAATTTCAGTGGCGTGCCTTCAATCGAGCTGATGGCTAACCCTTTTGCCAAGCTAAGCGCTTGGCTGAGACTTTCTTCAAGCGATTTATGCATTGCCTGTGTGTGGCCTCTGGGAACCAGATGAGTATTGGCATGGTAGTTCCTGTCCATGAAGCCTTCGTGTAAAAAGTCTAACTCCAGCTCTTGTGCTACGGTAAATAGGTTGGACTGAGCAAGCCCCATCAGCTTGATATTAGCATCAAACTTTTTAACTTCATCAGCAATGATATAAGCCAATTCTTTGTTGGCGGCCGCATCATTGTATAAAGCACCATGCGGTTTGATATGGTGCAAATCGGTATTTTGTCGCTGACATTCTTCTGCAATCGATTCTATTTGCTGACGCAAAGTCTGTCTTAATTCCTGCTCGCCAACTGTCATAGTGACACGGCCAAAGTTGTCTTTATCCGGGTAGGAGGGATGGGCGCCAATTTTCAATTGATTGTGAATCGCATTGGCAACTGTGACTTTGATACTTTGAGGATTACCGGCATGACCACCGCAGGCAATGTTGCAGGAAGAAATGTAGGGCATCAGGTGCGAATCAGCTTCCCATTGTTGTGGGTTGATGCTTTCGCCCAGATCGCAGTTAATGTCGATGGATTTTTTGGTCGTCATAGTCGGCTATTTTAGCACACCCCTGTGGGATCTTGTTGTTGTCCCCAGCTTTAATTGAGAAGCCCGAAAGCTGACATCAGACTGCGCGCGCTAAGCATTAAGGTTACCAGAACTACGAGACCACCACGTAAATTTTGAAATAAAGAATTCTTGTATTTACCCAAAAAAGACTGGTTCATGGTCCATAACAAGAAAATCGCAACTACCGGAAGCAAGATGCCATTAGCGATTTGTGCAAACCAGATAATCGAAATTGGCTTAAAGCCAATTGAAGCAAGGATGACGCCGGTGATCAAAATACTGATCCAGACGGCCCTAAACTTAACAGAGCGCATATCATTACCAAGCTTCATCAAACCAGCTAGCGCATAAGCTGAGGCCAGTGGAGCAGTAATCGCTGAAGTGATACCGGCTGAGAACAAGCCCAGAGCCATCAGGTATTTGGCACTTGCCCCAAACAAGGGCTCAAGGCTCAGCGCCATATCGGCTGCTGAGTTGATCTCAATTTGTTTAGCGAAGAATGCGCTGGCTGCGGTAGAGATAATGGCCATGGTAATCAGACCGCCAAGTGGAATCGATATCATTAAGTCACGCCTAGCTTCAGGTAAATCCCGCTCATCGTGCCATTTCTTTTTGGCGCTGCTGGCGTGTAGAAATAAATTGTAGGGAACTACGGTGGTGCCGATTAGGGCTATAACCGTTAGTGTTGCGCCATCGGGCAAGGTCAGAATAAATAAGCCAGATAAGAGTTGGCCTAAGTCTGGCTTGGTAATAATAAAAGTTAGAATAAAGGAAACGCTCATCAACAATACGATAGCAATTAAAAAGCGCTCGATCAGTTTATAACTTCCGGTCCATAAAAGGACAAAAGCAATGATGCCAATCAGCAAGGCCCAACCATTCAGGGTGCCGGCCAGAAACCATTCGCCAAAGACCGCATCAATACCGAGAGTTGCTCCGGCAATATTGCCTCCTTCGTAAGCAGCATTACCAACTACAACGGCGCTAATGACCAAGATAACGGCAACTGCTTTAGCGATTGGGTTAGTAAACTGCTCTCGGATTGATTCGCCCAGACCTTTGCGACCAACCACGCCCAGACGCGCAGTCATCTCCTGCAGAATCATGGTCGCGACAACTGAAAACACCAGCGCCCATAGCAATACAAAACCAAAACTTGCGCCAGCCTTGGTTGCAACCGTAACTGTACCGGGCCCAATAAAAGCGGCCGTGACTAAGGTAGCAGGCCCAAAAGAAAATTTACGTTTGTTCACAGGGGGGCGGTGTTAGTAAGAATCATTTGAGCCTACTGATTTATAAGTGTTTAAGCAAGTCAGAGTCAATTTTGGTAAATGTAACGATCCAATATTGTCTTGGGCAGGCACACAGGCACTGCCCCTACCGTGAAATGTGAGACTTAACTTAGGGACAACTCATGAGTTGTCCCTACAGCTGGTTGGCGCTTCGCTGATCCAACCTACGGCCGGCAGGCAGGCACATAGGCACTGCCCCTACCAGGACATGCTCACAGCAAATCAAGTGCCATTTCATCAGGCCATACACTGAATTGAACCTGCCCAATATGGGACTTCATCAATAACAGCATGGCCAGGCGTGACTGGCCGATGCCACCGCCAATGGTTAGTGGTAATTGATCCTGCACCA
>JAPHRL010000149.1 GCA_026195755.1 Kangiella sp.
TAAGCTCTTTTATCCAGCTCCCCATGAGGCTGCTCGCGACCGCTAGAAAGACAATATCCGCTCGTTCTATTTGCTGCTTTGATACGGGTGTCATATGCACCATTAGCTTTATACCGGTACCTACACACACCAAGCGCCCTTTCTTATTCAATGCCCATCCCCTAATTATTTTTTAGTCAATATCCAATAGCTATAATCATCATCATTTTTATAGTTCTTAAAACCAAAGCTAGTGACCATAGCTATACTGATTAAATTATTATGCTTTATTCGACCGTATAATTTGTCTATCCCTATCTTTACTAAAATCTTATTAACCAATCCCTCAATGACTTCTTTAGCGATACCCTGATTTACACAATCTTTGCTCAAAATCACGCCTAATTCCCAGCCGTTCTCAAATATTTTTCGTTGTGAAATCCCAATCAAACCAATCTTTGAATTATCACTCTTTCTAGTAATAACCCACAACAAACTTGAAGGTAAGGGCTGGTTTAAGCTGGACAGTTCCTTATTAAAGCGCTCAATAGCTCCGCGTTGACTCAAAGGCTCCTCAATGCATCGCATTGTCATTGTGTCCGTCAATAGGGAAACAAAAAAAGATTCATCAGAGGAAGATACAGTTCTCAAGGAAAAATGACAGGTCTTAAATAACATATTTTTGAGACTTTCACTTGTCATATTCAGCCACAGTATTTCCTATGCCCCCAAACATGACTTGATAATACCCATCTAACGACTAAATAACCACACTATTACGATACAAATCTGGCAATAAAAATTGGGCTTTGCGGAGTCAAGACAACTGAATCTTATACAAAACAAGGCCACATTGGCGTCATGCTACCCAGTAAATATCATTCAAAAGGATACGGAACAGAAATTCTTGTTGCATTAAGTAAGCATTGTTTCGAGTCTCTAGGCTATCACAAGCTTCTCGGTCCTCCTGCTTACAATAATAACAGCTCTATAAACATGCTACAGAAAGCGGGATATAAACAGGAAGCGATTTTGAGGGATAATTGGATTCTCGAGGGGAACTACATCGACACGCCTTTGTATACATTACTAGAAAAAGACTTGGACAAAAGGAAGGCCTCTGAATGGCATTAATTCACTCAGAGGTAAAGGCTACTAAGCGTCAGGGGTAAGCAGTAATAACTTATGATCCTGGCCGTTCGATGGTTCTAACAACAAAAGCTTAGAACAACTTTGTATTTCTTGCTCATTAGTAACGCCATAAAACTTAAGTACAGCTTCTGGGTTATCTTTATAAGCTCTTTTTAGCTCAGAATTAGTTGCTAAATCTGTCAACATTTTTACCATTTTATTATCCATGTCATCCTCTCATTTTAATAACGAATGTTCATATTACCCAGAATGAATAAGTTGTCAACTAACACTATGTCGTACTTTTGTAATCATCTACAGTTAAGCCAAACAACTTTAAACCTTCTTCATCAAGCTCCAATTTCTTCAAGGGTGGTACGACCATCGTGCTACTCATTTGTAGTTTCTTATCTGGTAACTCACTTAAAGGAAATCTTTCTATGCGAGCTTGTTGAGTAGGTAGAAATGGTGCCTCGTAAATGATCACTTCATGTGACAATGGATACCAGCGACTCAAATATGACACTGTTTTTTCAAGGTTACTTTTAGAGGTAGCAAATGATTGTAGTGTCCATTCTCCTGCCAGCCCTATCTGCCATAGAATTACATATGAATATAAATCCAAGGTATGTTTATAAAATAGAAACTGAGTTGTTTCAAACCCCTGACAACCACTAGCGCCAGGGTCTATACCCAAGTCCGCGAATAAACAATCTTCAGCTGAGATCCCTGGCTCCATTGTCGCCTCATAACCCATAGCTCTCAGTCGCCTAATAGCCTCGTGTGGAGCCCAAGCAAATACTCCTGGGTGGCCGTAAAAAGCACCTACAACTTTTTTTCCCTGCTCAACTTCACTGACCAGAGCTGAAACCATATCTTTATATGTTTCTTTCCTTGATCTACTTTCCGAGTATAAACTCTGCAAACTCACAAAATTAGGATTTAAATCACTGATCCAACTTTCTGCAACTGGATCTGGTAGCACCCCAAATACAATATCTGCCTCTTCAATATAGCTTTTCGCAATAATAGTAATCTGGCCGGCCAGCTGAATTCCAGTGCCAACACAAACTAACGATCCTTTTTTACTATCCCCTCTCATCTTTTCCACCTATTTGTTTGATACCTCACACTAGTATCCAGCATGATTTACAGTTCATCTAACTAATTTAGAATTAAGTATTGACTGGTTTTAACTCATTCTTTCTTGTTTTGTGGTGACTGCTTTCTAAATGCCAAATTTGGTCACCACCCCTTTTTTCACCAGAATACTTAAACCCCAATTTTTTTACACACTTAATACAAGGCATATTATTAGTTGGAATTGTTCCAGATATTCTTTCTATTGGATATTCTTCAAAAACTTTTGATAAAAGAGCTGACATGACTCTTGCTCCATAACCTCGTCCCAAACTTGTTGAGGAAAGAACAGATCCAATATCCCATACTCCATCTATTTTAGTTAAACCTACTAGTCCAAGTTGAACATCATCATTTACTACAACCCATACAAATCTATTTCTGTCATTACTCGTCTGCTTTGTAATTTTATCTTCAAATAATAACTCTGCTTCTTCTTCCGTAAAAGGAGCGCATATATACTTCATAACCTCATTATTGGTATACAAGTCTATAAAAAAAAGTTTATCTGACTTATTAAGCAATCGATACTTGAATCCGTCCCTTTCAAAGCTACACAATGACTCAAACATATAGGTAACCGTTTAAAGTTTTCCCAAAGCCTAGCACAAAAAAGGGAGCCATTGGCTCCCTTCAGCAAATAACCGCAATAATAAGCGTTAATTACTTCAACAACTTTCCAGCTATGGTTCTGAAGCCATGGCCAGTACCGCCCGCTGAAAAATAAGCAGTAGGGCTGTCGTTATAGGCTCCGGCAAGATCCACGTGAACCCAGCCTTTACCATCATTAGGTACGAAACGTGATAAGAAACCGGCGGCATTGCTGGCGCCACCTGGTCCACCACCTTTTACAGCACGGCTATTAGCAGTATCAGCAAAGTTTGATGGGCATTTGGCCGCATGGAATGGTTCCAGTGGCAATGGCCAATGACGCTCGTTTTCGCTTTGCGCAACATTTAGGTAATCATTGCGCTCATCCTCATCCAGTGCAAAAACCGCATTATAATCTTCACCAACTGCGGTTACTGCGGCTCCGGTGAGCGTTGCGGCATCAATAATTAATGGCGCGCCCGTTTGTCCGGCTAGCAATAGACCATCGGCTAATACCAAACGGCCTTCAGCATCGGTGTTATGAATTTCAACCGAGACGCCGTTTGGATATGAGATGATATCGCCTAGCTTGTAGGCATGCCCACTGATCAGGTTTTCCGCACAACACAGGTAGAGGTGAACCGGCTTGTCCAGGCCACGCAGAATCGCTAACGCTAATCCCGCAGTCACGGTGGCGGCGCCTCCCATGTCGGCTTTCATGTGGACCATTCCAGCGCTTTGCTTAATGCTATAGCCACCGCTGTCAAAGGTGATGCCTTTGCCCACGAGTGCAGCTACTGGTGCCGAGCTATCGTTTTTAGGGTCAAACTCAAGCTTTAGAATAGCAGGTGGTCTGGTGCTGCCACGCCCCACTTCCCAGGTGCCGACATGGCCCTGTTTTTCCAAATCCTGGCCAGAAACAATCTGATAACGCACATTGTCCGGCGCCAAACTTTGGATAAAGTCCGCAGCTTCTTGGGCTAACACTTGCGGCGCTAACACTTCTGGGGTTTCATTGACGATCGAACGCATCCAGCGACTGGCTTGAATGCGGGCTTCCAACTCTTTGTTGTCGTCATCAGATAATTCAGCAAAATCAATTTGCACATCAATTTTAGGATCGTAAGCACCCTGGAAAAAGGCCCATTGCTGCTCCAACTCCCAATCTCTTTCAAGTGCAAAAAATGACAAACCCTGGCTAACTAATTTTCTGGCTGCCATTTGTACCAAATCAGCGCCTTCTGCATGAATAGTGACTGCATCTTCTTTATAGCTTAATAATGCACCTTCGCCCCATTGCGCAGGCGCGTTATCCTTCGATAACAAAACTTTTAATGTCATACCAATCCTTATTAAATTACGAGTTTGGGCTTTGTTTACCTTTGCAAATATCTAGCCCTAGAACAAATGCCCCAGTTTCGATTGCTTGGTCGACAGGTAAACTTCATTATGCGGGTTATGGCCATATTTCAGTGGCACGCGCTCGACAACGTCAATTCCCGCATCGATCATTGAACTGACTTTACGCGGGTTATTGGTCATCAAACGAATTTTCTTAATCCCCAACTGATCTAACGCATCGGAAGCAACTTTAAAGTCACGCTCATCGGCACCAAAGCCTAAGTGTTCGTTGGCCTGCACAGTATCCATTCCCTGATCTTGCAAAGAATAGGCGCGTATTTTATTGGTTAAGCCAATCCCGCGACCTTCTTGACGCAAATATAACAAAACGCCCGAGCCCTCTTCAGCTATCTTTTGCATGGCAGCTTTCAGCTGAAAACCACAATCACACCGCAAGCTAAATAAAGCATCGCCAGTTAAACATTCCGAATGGATACGCGCCAACACAGGCTGTTTACTGTTCCAATCGCCATAGGTTAAAGCTACATGCTCTTTGCCATCATCAGCCTCAAGCGCGTGAATCATGAAGTCGCCCCAAGGGGTGGGTAAGCGTGCGCTCAAGCTATCTTTATGCGTCATTAAACCGTTTTCCGGGGTATTTAATTAAATGAATACGTTATTTTACACCATGTTAAAAGCAGAAACAGCATGATAATATCCAATGGCGACTATAATTTGAGGACATATGATGAAACCCGTTCACTCTCTAGCTCTGCTGCTGTTCACTATTTTATGTTCCACTCCCTCATTAGCGAATGACCGAGATCAATCCAACGATGTACTTACTCAAGCCATTATTGATATTCTGCAAGCCATCGATACGCCCAATATCACGCGACGAGCCATGATGAACTCTTTTGCGCAGGACACATCCGGCAATATTACCGATGAGTTTGCCAATTGCGTTAATGATCACCTGACTGATGAGATCTTGTATGACATGTTCATTCCAGTCTATAAGTCAAATCTTGATCAGAACACCGCTGTCAGACTTAGTGAGTTCTTTAAATCTGAAACTGGCAAAAAATTCAGTATCATTGTTCGCATTCAGATTGGCGAAGATTTACCAATGCCGGATATGACCGCTGAAGATTTGCAGGTTTATTCTCAACATGAGAACGATATCCTAAGCCTTGGCAACGAACAGCTGGTAGCGGATGCTGAAGCTGCTGGTAAGGAAATTGGTATGCAACTTGGTATTGAATGCGCCATGGGCAAGTAGTCTGTAACTTCTTTGTAAAAGCCGGGACTGCCCGGCTTTTTTAATTTAACTTTTGAATACCACCGGCTTTAGAAACTGCTCCAGCTCTTGCCAGAATTTATCCCAGTTACCAGGTGTATCGGCATGTGCAGTCTCGTACACTTTGTGAGTAGCATCTTCTTTGACTGTGAGTAGTTTATTCAAGGCATCAATAGGTACCGTTTTATCCGTTTTACCGTGTATCAAGTAAACCATACCCTGATATTCAGACAGTGCCTTGACGTTATCGAAAGGATGTTGCACTAGAAACGCAGGCAATAAACGTTTATAAGCCAAGTCAACAATACTTGAGTACGTTGACATCAAAACTACCGCTATCGGGTTATGTTTTGGAACCAGCGTCAGAACTGCACCGCCACCCATTGAGCGACCAAGCAACACTATACGTTCTTTATCCAGCTGCTCCTGTTGTTCTACCCACTCATAGGCCA
>JAPHRL010000055.1 GCA_026195755.1 Kangiella sp.
ATGATAATCGCCGTGATGACCGCTGGCGTGATAACCATAGAGACAATCGTCGTGACGACCATCGCCACAGCGACTATCGTGGCCATGACCGTCATTATGGCTCACATGATCGTTATCGAGATAATTACCATCCAAGACCAAAGCATCCCCAGTATCGTGTTTACCATGATCGGTATTACCCACGTTACAGAACCTATCCAACGACGGTCTATTATTTAGGTCAAGATTGGTATTACTACGGTGGCTACTATCATCCTTACCCACGTGGGCACATACATACCCATTATTGCCACCACCGTCACTGGGAACCGATTGCAGTAGGCATCATTTTAGGTAGTGTACTCGGTTGGTAAAGCTTTCCCCCTGACCCTGGGCATGTTTAACACCCCCCCTTAGTGTTAATGCCCCTCTCTCCTGAGTCCAGGGTCAGTTTTTTAAACTCTATAATGCTTTTTTTCAATAAGAATCTTCAAGCTTGCACCAATAGATCCCCTTTAGATTGAGCTGAGTAGTAGGCAAGACATAGCAATTCAAAACAGGAAGTTTTGAATAGTAAAATTCGGGAAGGTGAACAAAGGGAATCCCTTTAGGGAGATGGAACGTATTTTACGATGCGTTAAGTGGCTTGGCGGATACGAGGGAAATTGAGCAGAGCGAAATCTCAATCTACGGGTGTCTTTTCTTTTATGAAGTACCTCCCTGTACTTCACCCTTCGGGCTAGCTTCGCTATTCAAAATCGTTCCTGACGATTTTGTCATCCCTTTTCTTTGGAAAGCGACCGTAGGAAGTGCCGGTGGTACAAAGAAAAGGGTCTCGCTGAGAGGCGAAATAGGTTGCCAAGCTATACTCGAAACCATTGAACCCTTCAGTTCTTCAATTGAAATAATGACCATAAATTCGTTCATGGAGATCAAGAGTAGTGCAGAAATTCATACTGATTGAATACCAAAATAAAAAAAGCGAGCATTGAGCTCGCTTTTTTGTTTCCTACTGACTAACCCAAGACCCAATCAAGAATCAATCAAGACCCAATCGGTGATCCCGGTGGAATCGGTAAGCTCTGCACTTCCCTCTGTGGTTCGAAGTCACCATTGAGGTATTGAACCACCAAGTCTTTGAGCCATGCATAACGAACTGAATTGCGCTTTGATTGAGTTGTCAGCCAACCATCAAGCTTACCAATTTCATGATGTAGATGAGCTCGCACTTCAGGAGAAGCATTCTTGTCTGATGCTACCGTTAACAGTTCCATCACTGTCAGATAATCGACTCGCTGTTGAATAAGGCCATTCAATCCGCTTTGTTCAGGGCTACGCAAAGTAGTCGTTAATAACTGAGTAACAACATCTTCCATGCCCGGCAATTCAGTGACTTGTGCTTTTTGCTGTAACAATCGAGCTAGGCGCTCAGGGTTTAACAAAAGTTGCAGAGAATGCTTAGCCGAAGCTTCCGCCATCGACACAGGGTCAAGAGTCAAGCCCGTGTAGCCACTGAAGCTTTCACGATTTTTGTAATAGCCGTATGCCTTTGGAGGAATAACTTGAAGCACAGAGTCGGGAATTGACAACTGTTCAATCGACAAAGTTGAAAGCAAAACGCCAATCGCCTGTTTTTGTAGACCTTCTTCAACTGGGCGAACGGGACGATAACTATCACCTTTCACACTGTATTCATAATTAACCCCGCCCACCAATTTTACTGCTGCTTCCACTTGAAATCGGTGGAATAAATACAGCGGCACCAGAGTTTCGGCTAGCTCAGAATAAGGCATAGCATCTGGCAGATTGTTATGACCAAATTTCTGCAACGCAACCTGACGCACTTCTAACACACGCGCCAGCTCAGCGGCAGGGTTTTGCGCATTATCCCAAAGGTGTGCGGATGGGTGCGCACCGCTGGCTGGTCGTGCATCGGCATCGGAAATAAACATCAACCCTTGCGCGCTGGTGTTTCTTACAACTTTGCGCAACGCTTCGACTTCCTGTTCTGGTTCGAATTCAGTGTAGCCATAACGCACAGCCTCAATATCCCACTTACCAATGCCTTCAGCATATGCATTGCTTAAACTGACTCTCTCACCGTCGAGTGAGACCAGAGGGTGTGGATAATCCATGACTGAAGCACGATTGCTTGGACTTGCGGCAAAATTATGTGCAATCCCTAAAGTATGGCCCACTTCATGAGCAGACAACTGACGAATACGCGCTAAAGCCATATCCATCGCCGCTTGCTTATCACCCTCTTTGCCATAAACACCGGTCAACGCATTGGCAATCAACAAATCCTGTCTCACTCGCAAAGAACCCAAGGTCACGTGACCTTTAATAATTTCACCGGTACGCGGATCAGCCATCACCATACCATAAGACCAGCCACGAGTTGCACGATGCACCCATTGAATCACGTTGTAACGCACATCCATCGGGTCGGCATCTGCTGGCAGGTCACGCACTTCATAAGCACCTTCCATACCAATCGCTGCAAAGGCCTGTTCCCACCAACGAGCA
>JAPHRL010000266.1 GCA_026195755.1 Kangiella sp.
ATGCATTTGGTACAACCGATACATTCGTCTTCGCGGATATAGGCGACACGTGGTGGCTGTTCTTCACCGCGCTCTTCGTCCAATGGAATGACTTCTCGACCTAATAAATCAGCTAACGCCTTTACGCCTGCTTCACCACCTGGAGGGCACTTATTGATGGCATCGCCATTAGCTATTGCTTCGGCGTAGGGTTTGCAACCGGGGTAACCACACTGGCCGCACTGGGTTTGCGGTAAAACCTCATTGATCTGATCAACGATTGGATCGCCTTCGACTTTAAACTTCACCGAAGCGAAGCCAAGTATGGCGCCGAAAATCAGGCCAAGCACAGCAAGAATAATAACTGCTACCAGTAAATCCATGGGCAACCTTATAGCTTAACGAGGCCGGAGAAGCCCATAAAGGCGAGTGACATAAGTCCCGCAGTGATCATTGCAATCGAAGCACCTTTGAACGGGAGTGGTACGTCCGCCGCGGCCAAGCGTTCGCGCATCGCTGCAAATAAGACTAACACTAATGAAAACCCTACCGCTGCGCCGAAACCATAAATCACCGACTGCACGAAGTTATGAGCCTCATTAACATTAAGCAAAGCGACGCCAAGCACCGCGCAGTTGGTGGTAATTAAAGGCAGGAAAATGCCCAGCAAGCGATACAGAATAGGGCTGGTCTTATGAATAATCATTTCCGTCAACTGCACCATAACCGCAATCACCAAAATGAAGGAAAGCGTTTGCAAATACTCCATGCCCAATGGGGCGAGAATGAAGGTGTTGACGATGTAGCTCAGCGCAGAAGCAAGTGTTAAAACAAAAGTGGTTGCCACTGACATACCTATGGCCGTTTCCAGTTTTCCAGACACGCCCATAAACGGACAAAGCCCAAGGAACTTCACCAGAACAAAATTATTGACCAAAACGGTACCGATAAAGAGTAGCAGATACTCGCCCATCAGCTGATAACACCTTGTTTTTGCGCAATTTTCGCGACGGAGTGGAACGAAAGCGGCAATGAGTAAATCTTGCCATCGAAAGACTGCATATTATGAGGGATAGCCGGTTTCTAAACAACCACAGAAACATTAGGGGAAATGACCTGGATCAAAAGGATTGGGATGTTGTTGATATCATTTTCAAAGGCGATTCGTGAATCGCCCGTACGTATGGGGGCAAAAAATTCTTTGTAGGGGCGATTCATGAATCGCCCTTATGAATATTGGTGTAGCTTAAGGATTATGGGTGGGATTCAACTTGTCTAATTCCCACTTTAATGGGTTGTTTACTATGTACTCCCTAATCCTGCTAAGTTCTGCTTCATTTCTTACTACTCTATCCCAATATCCACGCATCCAAAGTGGACGGCCTATTTTGTTACGAGCCTGATTTATTAATTTTGCCGTTTGCATTTTAAATTTTCCTACAACTTTAGGTATCAACATTTTTCTGCGTTCATATTCTTGCAGATTGCTAGCATTTATATGTCCTTAATTTCGCTGTGGAAAATCTAATATCTGGACCAAACCATGGAAATGGTTGGGCATGACTATCCACTTGTCTGTTTTAATGTTGGGGTATGAGCTTAGGGTTTGACACCATTCATGATCTAAAATGTCTCCAAGTTCATTCCGAAGCATCTTACCGTCCAAAATTTTCCCAAAAAGACAGGCACGATTTTGAACACAGATGGTGATGAAATAATAACCGGGAGTTGAGTAATCATATTGCTGTAATCGTATGGATTTGCGTCCTTTGTAATTGTCCATCTAAAGCTCCTTCTAACTAATCTAATCAAAATTAGATATAGATTTCAAATAATGGGATATTTGTTTAATAACTATTTGTTATTGGGCGATTCGTGAATCGCCCCTACGTTAAGGTTATGTAGGTAAATTCATGAATTTACCTAGAGGAAAGTCTTTAGTCTGTACGATAAAGCCACCCTACGAATAAGGAGGCTCATGATCAAGGTCATGCTTTATTGATGGGACAATTCTTATAATGAGTCAATTTCAATAATTGATTAATCGTTATGGCTGAATCCTCTGGTGTTCTGAACTTTCCTTTTGCTGATAATCTGAAGTCTGCTTTGCTGCCTACATTTGCTTCTTGGCTTGCTCCGAAAAATTTGGGTTTTTGTGTGCGTTTGGTGCCGCAGCTGATTAATCGAAAGGTAATTGAGTCGGTGTTGAATCGTGTGTTGCAGGAGCAGGTTGCGGATGGTGATTTTGATTATCTGACGGGTAAGTGGTTGCAGGTTGAAATAAGGGATGCGCAGTTGTTTGTGACGCTTGGTTTTCGCAATGGTCAGTTTGTGTGTCGTGAGGTTGTGCGCCAGGCGTGTGAGGCGAATGCTCATTTGTCGGTGATGACGGTTGATGCGATTGATATGGTGCAGCAGAAGGTTGATCCGGATACGTTGTTTTTCCAGCGAAAGTTAACCATTGGTGGCGATACAGAGTTGGCGCACCATGTTAAAAATACGTTGGATACGCTAGACCCTGAGGCTATCCCGAAAATGGTGCTGATTCTGTTGCAGCACTATCAGGCTATCATTTCCAGGCCTGCCATCTGAAACCAGTAACCGTTGCAATATTCGCGTGTGTTGTCTGTAAAATCGACGGTTGCCTGGTTATTGTTAATGGCATCAGTCAGCGCACGAATAACCTCTAATGTCGTTTCAGGCGCTACGGGCACAATCCGCGCATAATCAATTCCAGTGGCTTCTAGTTTCTGCCAGTGATTGAGTAAATTGCTGACTTTTCCTGATTGAGTCTGGATGCCATTAATCTGGGCAAAGCTATCGCCTTCGCGGGTTGTAACCGCAATGCCTTCCACATCATCTTTGCACTTAAACTGACAGCGATCCTTGGGCAGATCATGATGGCGTGCGGTGAAACAACGAGCCGAATAGGCCAGCGGCATTCGCCCATAAACCTGATATTCAAATTCTACGCCAAGCTCCTGTGCTTTTGGGATAACGGGCTTGAGATCTTCCTGGCCAAGTTCCACTGGAATGTTCCAGCGGGTCATGCCTAATTTGTTGAACAGATTTAGTGACTGGTTGTTATAGATATTGATGGCATTACCGGCGACAAATGGTCTGCTAGCCTGATTGGAGACTTGTATCGCTGACATGTCATTGGCTTCGATCAGGAAATCACCTTGCTGGACAATTTTTTTCAAATAGTTCAATTCTGATTCTGCTTCGAGCAAGGTCATGGTTGAAAGAACCACCTGTTTGCCTTTGTTGGCTAACAGGTTGCCAATCTCCATCCAGTCTTGCAGAGTCATGCTGCGACGTTTTGAGCAAACGGTTTCGCCTAGATAGACGGTATCAATATCGGTATCAGTAACTTGCTGGTAAAAGTCCTGATAGACCTGTTTGGTCCAGAAATAAGGGACGGCTGCGAGTGATGTTTTCATAGTGGTTATTGCCAGCTGCGTTCATAGGCGCCAATAGTCGTTTGGCGACCTTCTGAGAGTGCAGTGAGTTTTTGTTTATCCTGTTCGGTAGGTTGCTCTGAGTCTTTAAGGACTGCGTTTATTGCTTTGCGCCAGACATTAGCCACTGTTTCAATGTAGGCAGGACTGCGCTGGCGACCTTCAATTTTGATCGCTACCACACCGGCCTGATGCAGTTCAGGCAGAATGTCCATAGTATTCAAACTGGTCGGCTCCTCCAGTGCGTATTCGATACTGCCTTCCACTTCGAAGCGGCCCTTGCAAAGAGTCGGGTAGCCCGCGTTTTCACCTTCTTCGAATTGATCAATGAGTAGGTTGTTTAATCGACTCTTGAGCACGCCATCATTTTCTTCCCAGCGCACATGAGAGGAGGGCGAGCAAACGCCTTGAGTATTCGGCGATTCGCCGGTTAAGTAAGAAGACAAATAGCAGCGACCTTCGGCCATGATGCGGAGACTGCCAAAGCCAAACACCTCAATTTCTACTGGTGACTTTTGCGCTAATTGAGTAACTTGCTTTAGCGATAAAACGCGTGGTAAAACAGCGCGCTTGATACCAAAATTCTGATGATAAAAGTTCAGTGCTTCAAGATTAGTTGCCGAGGCCTGCACTGATAAATGAATGGGGAAATCATCTGAACGCGAACGGATATAGTCCATGATGCCGCTGTCAGCAACGATCAGGCTGTCGATGCCAATATCCAGCGCCATATCGACACTGGAAGTCCATGTTTTCCATCCATCCTGTCTTGGATAGGTATTGATCGCGCAATAGACTTTGCAGTTATTTTGGTGCGCGTATTCGATACCTTTGTGCAAATGTTTTTCGCTAAAGTTCAGACCTGAAAAATGACGCGCATTGGTGGCATTTTTGAAACCGATGTAGACCGCGTCTGCGCCCTGATCAACCGCTTTGACTAATGACGGGTAATTGCCCGCTGGACATACTAATTCCATGAATTGAGTTAACCTGCTTGTTTGGTATTTTTTAGAAGTTGTAGATTTAAACTGGCATTAAAAACGGCACGGAAAATGCAGACCAGATCCAATTGGTGATAGTGCGTTGGATTGCGTGAACAGATATTATTTATGATCTGTCGTTCGCGCTCGGGGCAGTGTAATGGCAAGCCAAGCTCACCTTTTAGAACCGAGATCTGGTCAATTACTTCTGAGCGTTGTTTCAACAGCGTTAAAAGCTGCTCATCAATGGTATCGATTTGTGAGCGTAAATGATCAAGCGGCATCATGGTTTCATTCTCCATAGCACTTATGCAAACAGTTTGCATATCTTTCTTCGTATACTTTTCTTTGCAGACCTAGTTTTGCAGATCTGAGCAATGAACACATTCTATGGCTAGCCTATGGCAAAGCCCTTGATATGAATCAAACAAGTGAGGATGTTTTTTTATCGAGCTAAAGAGCAGATTCCAAATTACCTAAGGGTATTCCCTTTGGTCACAGTTTGGGCAGGCAACTCTCCAGGAGTTGCTTGTGACTAAAAGGAATGCCTTTGGTACATTCCCCACATCCCTGTGGGTCAAATGACATTCCTTGAGGTTATGCTCTCTGTGGGCAAGCGTCATTCCTTAAAGGTGTTCTAAGAAGTCTGCTAGGGTCAATCTTTGGCAAAAGCCTATTATTCTTGTCATCCTGAACTAGATTCAGGATCTGCTCTTATTTGATGGGTTATACCCAAGGGGGAGGCCCGGCGTTGGCCGTAACCCATCAAGAAAGCAG
The DNA here is from genome assembly GCA_026195755.1 of Kangiella sp. Taxonomy (GTDB): domain Bacteria; phylum Pseudomonadota; class Gammaproteobacteria; order Enterobacterales; family Kangiellaceae; genus Kangiella. Next base: position 5,198 of record JAPHRL010000266.1, read on the forward strand.
TCGATGGGTTACGCTCAAAGAGCTAACCCATCCTATAATTGGCACCTCCTCGTGATTTTTTAACCTATGGGACTGAGTCTTCGACTTTATACCGATATGGTTTACACTGACCGCATCTTTGAATGACTTAATTTTGTTATGACTATGATTCGTCCAGTTATCTATACCCTTGCCAGCTTACTGCTGACTCTTATGCTGAGCTTTGCTGCCAATGCAAGCTCTGAGAGCAAAGAAGCGCCAGCGATTATTGATTATCAGAGTATTCATCATCCGGTGGTGGCCGAAAACGGCATGGTGGTGTCGCAGCAATATATTGCCAGCCGCGTAGGTCGTGATATTTTGCGCAAAGGTGGTAATGCGGTTGACGCTGCGGTGGCGACGTCGTTAGCCTTGGCAGTGGTTCTGCCACGCGCTGGTAACTTGGGTGGTGGCGGTTTTATGCTGGTTCACCTGGCCGAGAAAGGCGAGACGGTGGCGATTGATTATCGTGAAATGGCACCTGCTAAAGCGCATCGCAATCTGTTTCTGAATGCTGATGGCAGTGTGAATCCGATTAAAGCGCGCTTTAGCCATTTGTCTGCAGGGGTGCCGGGAACCGTTGCGGGCATGGAGTTAGCCTTGGAGCAATACGGAACCTTGGAGTGGGAAGAGGTTATTCAGCCGGCCATTGATTTGGCGGAGAATGGATTTGAGGTGACTTGGGACTTGTCGAATAACCTTGAGCGCCGCCGTAGTCGCATGCTCAATGAAGCGACTCGTAAGGCTTTTTATAAAGAGGATGGTTCTACCTACCAGGCTGGCGAAATTTTTAAGCAACCTGATTTGGCCTGGTCGCTAAAGCAACTTCAGAAACACGGATCCAAAGCTTTTTATGAAGGTGAGATTGCCAAGCGACTGGTTGCGGATATGGCAAAGCATGGCGGCCTGATTACGCTGGAAGACCTTGCTAATTATAAGCCTGTGGTTCGCAAGCCATTAACCGGCGATTATCGTGGGCACCAGATTGTAACCATGCCTCCATCCAGCTCCGGTGGTGTGCACCTGATTCAAATGCTCAACATTCTTGAGCATTTCTCGATTAAAGAGATGGGCGTCAATTCTGCCAATTCTATCCACGTCATGACCGAAAGCATGAAGCGTGCTTATGCTGATCGCAGCAAGCACCTTGGCGATACCGATTTTTATGACGTGCCCTTAGAATGGCTAACCAGCAAAGAGTATGCCAAGAAGCTGGCCAAGACCATTGAAATGGATAAGGTGACGCCATCCAGCGAGATTAGTGCTGGTACAAAACCAAAATACGAAAGCCCAGACACCACGCATTTTTCGGTGGTGGATAAATGGGGCAATGCAGTTTCCAATACCTATACCCTGAACTTTTCCTATGGCTCAGGGATTGTTGCTGAAGGCACCGGGATATTACTTAACAACGAAATGGATGATTTTTCCTCCAAGCCCGGTACGCCGAATGCCTATGGTTTGATTGGTGGTGAAGCCAATGCCATTGAGCCTAAAAAGCGCCCCTTA
>JAPHRL010000195.1 GCA_026195755.1 Kangiella sp.
CGATCAATGTGCTCAATATCATGAGCTGCTGACATTTGGGTACGAATTCGGGCCTGCCCTTTCGGCACCACCGGGAATGAGAAACCGATAACGTAGATTCCTTCTTTTAGCATCATGTCTGCGAACTTACTGGCTAAGGAAGCATCGCCCAGCATCACTGGGATAATCGGATGCTCACCTGGAACTAATTCGAAACCTAACGCGGTCATTTTCTTACGGAAATATTCACTGTTATGACGCAGCTTTTGACGTAGTTCATCACCATTTTCCAACATGTCTAATACTTTTAAGCTAGCTGCTGCAATGACTGGGGCCAAGGTATTCGAGAACAGATACGGACGCGAACGCTGGCGTAACCATTCAACCACTTCTTTGCTCGCTGAGGTGTAACCGCCAGATGCGCCACCTAATGCTTTACCCAGAGTACCGGTAATGATATCTACACGACCCATCACATCGCAAAACTCATGCGAACCTTTCCCTTTTTCACCGATAAAGCCAACCGCATGAGAATCATCAACCATGACTAATGCATTGTATTTATCGGCCAGATCACAGACTGATTTAAGGTCAGCAATGATGCCGTCCATTGAGAAAACCCCGTCAGTGACAATTAGCTTATAGCGTGCACCATCAGCTTCGGCTTGCTTTAACTGCTTTTCCAAATCTGACATATCGTTATTGGCATAGCGATAACGCTTCGCTTTACATAAACGTACACCGTCAATAATTGAAGCATGGTTTAATGCATCGGATATGACGGCATCTTCCGGATCCAACAATGTTTCAAACAAACCACCATTGGCATCAAAGCACGAAGAGTAAAGGATAGTATCTTCCATACCCAGGAAATCACTAATGCGCTTTTCCAGATCTTTATGGACTTTTTGTGTACCGCAAATAAAACGAACCGAAGCCATGCCATAACCGTATTCATCGAGCGCTTCTTGACCGGCCTTGATCAGCTCTGGACTATTGGCCAGACCAAGATAGTTATTAGCACAGAAGTTCAATACGTCTTCGCCTGTCGTAACATGAATATCTGCCGCTTGCTGCGAATCAATGACCCTTTCTTTCTTATAGAGGCCAGCTTCCTTAACGTCATCAATGTTGTGTTGGATATGCTTTAGAAATTCTTGATTCATGAAATAACCTTTTGAATGATTGACACCTGCTTATGACAGGCCATTTGAAACTGATAAATTGGCGATATTCTAACATCTGAGCGCTGAATTTACTCTACTACAGTATGAAAATTATAGGGCTTGATGGGCTTGTACTATCAAAGAGTTAAAACCCACAATGATAGTGGGCTTTAATTGTGTGGCGGCGGTGACATGTCAAGATGCCTACCACTTGAACTGGGTGCCTTTTATCTTGTCACTGATGCTATTTTTGATAGCCAGCGCCTCGTCAAGGTTGATATAAGGGATATTGATATGGTGTGCTCCGACCATAGCCCCAGCGGTATCGACTTCCAGGCTGGCCATACGATGGCGGCGGTCAAACGGGCTTTCTTTAACAGCAATGGTTTGCGTTTTTGGTAGTCGAACAAAGGTGCATTTGCTAAAGATTACACCATCTTTAAAGCCAATGACCTCACCATTCAAAGTGTATCCTGCCGAACGAATATAGGCTTTAGAGTAATAGACGCTATACAGACCCCATATCACCAACCAGATCGGATAGGCGTAAATCGAATATAAGAGCGTTGGCAGACCAACTACCAGGCCAATAATTAGCATAACTTTCAGGACTCGACGCCAGCCTTTAGGATTTAAACCCTTCCACTCGATGGCATCCCAGTCCACATCGTCTTGAATTTCTTTCAGTAATTGAGTGCGCATGGTATTGGGAGCTATTGGCGCCACCTGCTTCATGCTAACGCCTTGTTGGTCGTTATTCACACCGCCGGCTGTTTCTATGGTAATACCAATCCGCTTAAACCAACGATGCAATAATGATTCGTGAATAGTCAGAGATTGAATCCGCCCCATTGGAATAGTCGCTTGCAGACGAGTCAACAAGCCCAAAGTCGCTTGTAACTTTTCTTTCGTTTTAATTAAGACGAAACCATGAAATTTCAGTAATGCCATGACTATAGAGAGTAGCCACAACGCCAGTAGAGCAGCGATGACTCCGATCAAAGTTAGCAGAGTAAAATACAGCCAACCATTCTCAATCTGGACACTGCTAATTAATCCATCAATCCATTGGGTAAATTGGCTGATATAGTTTTTTACCAAGCGCTCAATCTGGTCATCCAAAAATTGCATGGTGAAACCCATAAAAACCGCTACAGCAACAATGCCACGATTGGTGATTATCCCGTAACGAACAATCTCACCGAAGCTGAGGCTCAGAATGCTATCTTTCGGCTCAGCAATCTCTTCTTCCTGCGGTTCCTCTTCCTCACCATTAATTTTTTGCTTGAGTTCTTTAACCGCCGCCATATCAATAACATTAATGACGGCTTCTGGCCTGCCACCCGAGGCAGACTCTAATTGGACTTTAACCACCCCAAACAGGCGGTGCAAGGGCGATTGAACTAAGTTTAAATTCTGAATTTTTTTATAAGGAACCTGCCGCACGTTGCGGAAAAAAATGCCCTCTTTGACGCGAATTTTATCGCCTTCCAACCAATAACGATAAAATCGGTATTGGACAATCGCACCCAAACTGATAATCAGCGCGAACCCTAAGGCAAACAACTCCCACGAGCTACCGCGGGTACTAAAAAGAGCTATTACAATTGGGAATATTAGTTTTTTAATATTTTCAAAGAGAATAAATAATGGCGAAATTTTATGTAAACGGTAACCGTTAGTGTCAGACTGCATCGCTTTCGCCTTCTTCTTGCAGTACTGAGCGCAATTCATGCGCCGTCTCTAATAAAATTCCTTCAAGGGAAACCGATGCATCACGGGTACCGGCGGTATGAGTCACTAACTTGCCGAGTTCATATTTACGATCTAGCGGGCCTTGCGCTACATCAGTATGTTGAACGCGATTAAAAGGGACCAGTGTTTTTTTGCGCCACCAGACACCTCTTTGAATATACAGCCCCTCATCAGCAAGCCAGTACCAGGTGTAGTCGTAAGATTTTCTAGCCCAGATAAAACCAATGGTAAATATTAGCAAGCCAACTGCAGCTCCAATAGCTAAGAGCAAATAAGTCTCGCTTAGTATTCCTGCCACGCTGGGCACAAGCATAATAATAAGACTAACAATTGCGGTAGTGATTCTTGAGACTTTAATTGAATCAGGATGAAGACGTTGTTTGTTATCCGGTAACTGCTCGATAAGACTCGCATCTTTCGCTTGCTCCTGAGTACTGCTCAGATTATTCGTTGGGTCTTGATGGTGTTCTTGTTCGTTGCTCATAAGCGGTTTTCCCCAAAGCTTACTTGATGAGTAAAATTATAACGCGTCCCAAGATACAACACTGTAGCAGAATGTTACAGTCTGTTATTCCTTTGCGCTTCGTTTCAATGCTTCCATACCGCCATGCAAACTGTAGACGCAAGAAAAATCAGCTTGTATCAAAAGACTCGCGGCGTTAAAACTTTTCTGTCCTACCTGACAAACAAGCACCAGCGGCTGGTCGGGATCGAGCTGATTGATGTGGCTGCCAAACTCCGTTATCGGAATATTTTTTAAGCTCTCGACGTTAATAAACTGCAGCTGTGGCTTATCACCCTTATGTTCTTCCTCATTTCTAACATCGATCAGCAAAGGGGCATCTTGCTGGCTTGCCCATTGTTTTAACTGCTCTGGACTTATCAATTGCACTTGGTCAGATTCTTGCCATTCGAATGTGCTCATACTACAGGCCTGTGTTGTTCAATCAGTTGCATCATATTGTTTACGATCTGCTCAGGAGCTTGCACCTTGGTAATTGCTGAAATCATCGCAATACCCGATACTCCTGTACTCGCTACTTCTGCAATTCTATCAGCATTGATACCCCCAATGGCAACCCATGGGTAACTCTGCATCAAGTTGTTCCAGTAACCTAAATTTTCTATACCGTGAGGTATCCAGGGCATTTGCTTGCTGTCGGTATGATAGACAGGACCACAGGCTAAATAGCTGGGTTGTATCGCATGAGCACGTGCTACTTCATAAAAACAATGAGTACTAATACCTAAATGCAGGCCAGCTTTACTGATTGCTGAAATATCGGCATCATCCAGATCTTCCTGCCCCAGATGCACCCCAAAAGCGCCATGTTTTATCGCCAGCTGCCAATAGTCATTAATAAACAGTTTTGCATTGTATTTTTTTGCTATTGTTATCGCTGCCACGACCTCATTTTCTAATTCTTTATCTTTCAGGTCTTTGACGCGTAGTTGAATGGTCGAAATGCCCAACGGCAATAATCTCTCTAGCCATTTGGCACTATCCACTACAGGATATAAGTCTAAGGTCTGGTTTTTAAGTGAAGGAAAATGAAATCTATTAAATGCATATTGCTTAGTTAATCGTGGCATATCCTGCTCGTCGGTCGGCCATGACTGAACCGCTAATGGTCCCTTCTGATGTCGAACTGGATAACTGTATCTTAATCCCTGATTTAAGCTCATCTTGCCTATCACCACAGCATCTTCAACTGAATAATCTAACGCCAAGGCTGTCGCAATGGCTGATGATAAAACACAACCTGTACCCCGAGTGTTATCAGTTTCTTGTCTATCACTGTGCATCCAAAACTGATGCTGCCCATCAACGAAAAAATCCGATGCCTGTTGTGAAGACCAATGGCCACCTTTCACTAGCACAGCGCTAGCGCCTGATGCTAATAATGTCTTAGCTTGATTTTCGATATCTTCTACAGAGTTAATTTTCTGACCCGCTAATCTTGCAAGCTCATTAATATTGGGGGTAAACACAGTCACCAATGGCAACAGCCTTTGCAGCTGTTCAATAACATCCTCCGGCATAAACTGTGTGCCAGAAGAACTTTCTATCACTGGATCTAAAACCAGTTTGATAGGTTTTTCGGCTTGTTCAAGAAAAGCAATTAATAATTGAAGCGAATCTTCGCTGGGTAACAGACCGACTTTAATGGCATTGGGCTGGCCCAACTCTTGTAAAGATGTCAGCTGTGATTCTAGCTGCTGTTTTGTAGAAGGATTAATCGCCACCACACGTTGACTGTTTTGCGCAGTTACTGCCGTGGTTACACAGCAGGAGTGTGCCCCCAATGCCTGTATAGTCCGTACATCAGCAATTTGTCCTGCCAAACCTGAATTATCCAGACCGGCATAACTCCAGACAACTGGTTTGCCTTTGACCTTCATGACTCTTGTTGCCAAAAAGGTTTACCCAACACTGGCGTGCTGGGTTTTGCTAAATCACGTTGTGGCATGGCCCCCGCTTGATAAGCATTCCGACCAGCATTGACCGCATCTTTAAATGCCGTTGCCATTAACACTGGATTCTCGGCCTGCGCAATTGCCGTATTTAGCAGTACAGCATCAAAGCCCATTTCCATCGCCTGCGCAGCATGAGACGGAAGTCCTAACCCTGCATCGATAACCATCGGTACATCTGGCAAGCGCTTACGCAAAGTTTGCAACGCATAAGGATCGGTCAGACCACGGCCGGTTCCAATTGGTGCGCCCCACGGCATTAAAATATTACAACCCGCATCCAATAAACGCTGACACAACACCAGATCATCCGTGCAGTACGGAAACACTTCAAAACCGCGTTTCACTAATTCCTTGGTCGCTTCAACTAATTGAAACGGATCCGGTTGAAGATTGTATTCATCACCAATCACTTCCAACTTTATCCAATTCGTCTGGAAAATTTCCCGCGCCATTTCAGCGGTCGTTATCGCTTCCTTCGCAGAATGACAGCCCGCCGTATTCGGCAACCAATGGCAATCCAACTGCTGCAGTTGCTTCCAGAAATTTTCACCACCTAAGCCCTGACGTCTCACCGACACAGTTACTATTTCAGCACCAGAAGCCTTAATCGAATCCAGCATAATCTGCGGCGAAGGATATAAAGCCGTACCGACAAATAATCTGCTTTGAATGTCTTTTCCAGCAATTTTTAGCATCTTACTTTCAATTCC